>DAISKN010000262.1:0-8735 GCA_036820975.1 Acidobacteriota bacterium
CTCCGAGCCGCTTCAGGCGAAGCGCAAGATCGGATACCTCCCGGAAAGCCCGCCGCTCTACCCCGAGATGACGGTCGCCGACTATCTGGACTTCGCGGCCCGCATCAAGGGAGTCCCCCGCGAGCGGCGGAAGGCGAGGATCGACGAGTCCCTCGAGAGGTGCTCGATCACGGACGTGCGCGACAAGCTCGCGGGAAAGCTCTCGAAGGGTTACCGGCAGCGCGTGGGGCTGGCCCAGGCGCTGGTTCACGAGCCGGAGGTCCTGATTCTCGACGAGCCCACGGCCGGACTCGATCCGAAACAGATCAACGAGACGCGGGCGCTCATTCGCTCGCTCGGCGGAGACCATACCGTGGTGCTCTCGACTCACATCCTTCCCGAGGTCGTGATGACCTGCGACCGGGTGGTGATCATCAACAACGGCTCGGTCGTGGCCCAGGGGACGACGCAGAGCCTCATCGACGAGTTCCGGGAGAACGATCGCCTGCAGGTGACCGTCGAAGGGCCGGAGCCCGAGGTCCTGAAGAGTTTCCGCTCTCTGGACGGCGTCCTCGCCGCCGAGCCGGTCCCCTCCACCAGCCGCGACGGGAGCGTTCTCACCTACCGGCTATCGGTCGCGCCCGGCAGAGACGTGCGGCGGGAGCTCGCGGCGCGGATCGTGCGGGCGGGCTTCGGCCTCCTGGAGCTGCACCAGGAGGGAACGACGCTCGAGGAGGTCTACCTCCGCGTGGTCTCCTCCGAGGAGCCGGGGGAGGCTTCCTGATGGCCTTCACGAAAAGCGCCGCGAACGTCTGGGCTCTCGCGCGTCGCGAGGTGCAGTCCTACTTCGCCTCTCCCGTCGCCTACGTCGTGCTCGCGCTCTTCCTCTTCCTCTTCGGCTACTTCTTCTCCGACTATCTCTTCGTATTCCTCGAGCGCAGTATGGGCCGGGGCGGTTTCGGGGCGCCCTCCGAGCCCCTGAACCTGAACCAGGACCTGATCCGTTTCGTGCTCCTGAGCGCGAGCGTGGTGCTGCTCTTCCTGGTTCCCATGCTGACGATGCGCGCGTTCGCGGAGGAGATCCGCTCCGGCACCATCGAGCTCCTGCTGACCTCGCCCCTCACCGATTTCCAGATCGTTCTGGGAAAGTTCCTCGGCGCCCTCTTTCTCTACGCTGCGATGCTTCTGCTCACTTCCCTGCACATGGCCATACTCTTCTACTTCGGCGACCCGGAGTGGAAGCCGCTCCTGGTGGGATACGTCGGGTTGCTCCTTCTCGGCTCCGCCTTCATCTCTTTCGGGCTCGTCTTCAGCAGCCTCACGCGGAACCAGATCGTCGCGGGGTTCCTGACGTTCGGCACGTTCCTGTTCCTCTGGCTCATCGAGTACGCCGAGAGCTGGGCGGGGCCCGCCTCCGGCGTCGTCACCTACCTTTCCGTGACCAAGCACCTCGAGGAGCTCGCGAAAGGAGTCGTCGACAGCCGCGACGTCGTCTACTACCTCACGTTCACCGGGCTCGGGCTCTTCCTCTCGAAGCAGTCCCTCGAATCGTTGAGATGGAGGGGATGAAAGTGAAGAGACTCGCTCCCTATGTGGGTGCGTCCGGCCTGGGGTTTCTCGCCGCCGGCGTCCTTTTGCGACTGCTCCAGCCCGGCCGCGATCGCGTCTGGACCTCGTTTCTCGTCGCCGGGCTCGCGCTCACGGTCCTCTATCTGGCGAATGGCTGGCGGGATATCCTTCGCCTGGCGGGCCGAAGGAGCTCCCGGGAAGGGGCGAACTCGCTCGCTCTCACGCTCGCCGTCGCGGGAATCGTCGTCGCCATCAACTGGATCGCGAGCCGCCACCAGAAGCGGTGGGACTTCACCGCGGCCCGGCAGTACACGCTCTCGGAGCAGACGTCGAAGGTCCTCGCGGGGCTCGAGGGCGATCTCGAGATCGTGCTCCTCGACAACCCGACGGTCGGCCGCGCTCTCGCCGCGCGCGATCTCCTCGAGCTCTACGGCGGCGAGAGCGAGAGGGTCCGGGTCACGGTCGTCGACCCCGAGGCCGATCCCCAGAAGGCGCTTTCCTATCAGGAGCCGGGCGAGCCCGGGATCGCCATGGGCACGATTCTCGTCGCCTCCGGCGCCCGCAAGGAACGGGCCACCGCCGCCACCGAGCCGGAGATCACCAACGCCATCCTGCGGGCTCTGCGCCAGGAGCGGAAGAAGATCTACTTCAGCTCCGGCCATCAGGAGAAGTCGATCGACGACACCGATCCGAGCGCCGGCCTCTCCGTCGTGAACGGAAAGCTCTCGGGTTCCACGTATGAGACCGCGAGCCTGGTCATCGCCCGCTCGGTCGAAGGCGGCGAAATGCGCGTGCCCGAGGACGCCGACGCCGTCATCGTCGCCGGGCCCAAGACCGATTTCCTCCCGGAGGAGATCGCGGCTCTCGACCTCTACCTCCAGTCGGGGGGCCGAGCGGTCTTTCTACTGGATCCCGCGGCCCAGAGTATTACACCGGCGCTCGACGAGTATCTCCGCGAACAAGGGGTATCGCTCGGGAGCGACATCGTCGTCGATCCCCTGAGTCAGCCCAGCATCGTTCTGTTGGTGCGAACATACGGCGCCCATCCGATCGTGGAGAGCTTCTCGAACGCGCAGAGCTTCTTTCCCCTCGCGCGCAGCGTCGAGCGCGCGGAGCGCGCGCCCGAAGGCGCCGAGGTGCGCGACCTCTTCTCCTCGGAGCCCGAGAGCTGGGGGGAGACCCGGATCGAAGAGCTCGGCGCCCGTCAGGGACCGGCGCCGGACCAGAAGCAGGGGCCGCTCACGCTCGCGGTCGCGGTGAGCCTCGCCTCCAAAGAGTCCGAGCCGGAGGAGACCGAAGCCGAGGCGGAGGAGGGGACGAAGCCCGCGTCCGGCCGATTCGTCGTCGTCGGGGACTCGGACTTCATCACCAACGAGCTCGTGTCGGCGCCGGTGCTCAACGCCGACCTGTTCCTCAACATGGTGAACTGGGTGGCCCAGGACGAGGACCTCATCTCCATCCGGCCCCGAGAGCCCGAAGATCGTCGAATCTTCCTCTCGTCCCAGCAGATGACGAACGTGGTGCTCTTCTCGCTCCTCATCGTTCCCGGCGTCATCCTGGTGACGGGAATCTCCGTCTGGTGGGGAAGGAGATAGCCTTGAGGCGGTCGAC
This sequence comes from Acidobacteriota bacterium, assembly GCA_036820975.1. Taxonomy (GTDB): domain Bacteria; phylum Acidobacteriota; class Vicinamibacteria; order Marinacidobacterales; family SMYC01; genus DAISKN01. The sequence continues at coordinate 3,160 of DAISKN010000262.1, forward strand.
GCTGGTGGCGGCGGCGGTCCTCGCGCTCCTCGCGGGATACATCTACTGGTTCGAGCGCGAGCCGGTCGAAGACGCAAAGGGAGAAGAGGTATTCGGCGTCGAGAAGGACGCGATCGACCGCATCGAGATCCGCCGAGCCTCCGCGGGCGAGCCGGTCGTCCTGGAGAAAGACCCCGAGAAGGGGTGGCGCCTGATCACTCCCGTGGCAGCCGAGGCCGACGAGGGGGAAGTCGACCTCCTTCTCCAGAACCTCGCCACCATGAGGTCCGAGCGCGTCGTGGCCCGGGCCTCGTCGGTGAAGCTTTCCGACTTCGGGCTCGAGCCTCCGGCGATCGACGTGAGCTTCCGGACCAAGGACGGCGGCGAGAGAAGCCTCGCATTCGGATCCGACGCGCCGACGCCGTCGAACCAGTTTGCCCGGCGCGACGGGGGCGAGGACATCCTCGTCGTCGCTTCCCACCTCTCTCTGAACTTCGACAAGAGCGGGTGGGACCTCCGGGACAAAGCGGTGTTCGTTCTCGAGGCCGCTTCGGAGGCGACCCGCGTCGAGATCGAGAGGCCCGAGGGAAGGCTGGCCCTGGTGAGCGAAGGGGGACTGTGGTTCGTGGCCGAGCCCCGCTCGCGCGCCGACCGAAACCTCGCGTCGGGCATCGCCTCCCGGATACGCGCGGCCGAGATGAAGGAAATCGTTTCGGAGACTCCGGGAGCTCTGGAAACCTTCGGGCTCGACGCGCCTTCGCGCCGCGTCCGCATCACGCTCGAGGGCGAGGGATCGCCCGTATTGGAGCTCGACGTCGGCGCCAGCAAGGACGGCGACTACTACGCCAGGACGCCGGCGAGGGAGCAGGTGTTCGTTCTCGCCTCGGATATGGTGAGCGAGCTCGATACCGCCGTGAGCGAGATCCAGTCGAAGAAGCTCTTCGACTATGCCACGTTCGCGGCGAAGCGCTTGCGAATCGAGGAGAAGGGAGCCGCGCCCCGCGAGCTCGAACGCCAAGAGGCGACGGGGGAGAAGAAGTGGCGCCACAGCTCACCCGAGCCCGCGCGCGACCTCGACACCACCGCGGTCGAAGACCTCCTCTACGCCCTGAACGGAGCGAGCGGCTCCGTGGTAGCGACCCCCCCGACGGGCGAGCCCGACCTCACCATCACCGTCTGGTCCGGCGATCCGGTGATCGAAGAAGCGATCCTGGTGAGAAAGAAGGCTGACGGAGTCGAAGCGACACGCAAGGGTGAATCGGTAGCGCTGGAGTTGACCGAGGACGTGTGGAATGACATCGAAGCGAAGATGAAGCTAGAGCCACCCGAAGAAAAGGCACCCCCCGAATAGAAATGCCCCCCCTGAAGCCCCAGCGTCTCCGGACTGATGACTGATGACTGCTCTACTTCCCCGTATAAAGCTCCCTCGCCCTCTGCCCCGCCTTGACCACCGCCTTGATGAGCGTCACCCGGAGCTTGCCTTCCTCGAGCTCCAGGAGTCCGTCGATGGTGCAGCCCGCCGGAGTGGTGACCTCGTCCTTCAATAGCGCCGGATGGGCGCCGGTATCGAGCACCTGTTTCGCCGCGCCGAGAGTGGTCTGAGCCGCGAGGAGCGTAGACACGTCGCGGGGAAGCCCCATCTTGACGCCGGCCTCGGCGAGGGACTCGAGAATGACGTAGATGAAGGCGGGCCCACTCGCGGAAAGGCCGGTCACCGCGTCCATGTGTTTCTCGTCGAGGACCAGCGTCCGGCCCACGGTGTCGAAGAGCTGGGAGGCGAGAGCGAGATCGGAAGGGCCGGCGTATCGACCGCGGCAGAGGACGGTCATCCCCGCGCCCACGGCGCAAGGCGTGTTCGGCATCGCCCGCACCACCGGAACCTCCTCGCCGAGCGCTTTCTCGATGCTCGCCGTCGGAACCGAGGCCAGTACCGAGATCACGAGCGTGTCCCTGTTCACCGCGGAGCGTATCTCGTCCGCGACCTCCTCCATGCCCTGGGGCTTCACCGCGAGAAGAACGATGTCCGCGGATGCCGCGGCTTCCCGGTTGTCGGTGCCGACGGGAAACGGAAGGCGCTTCGAGAGGGCTTCCGCGCGCTCGGGGTGCCGCACCGTCGCCACCAGGTTCGCGGGAGAAATGAGGCCCCGGGACACGAAGGCCTCGGCGAGAAGACCTCCGATCTTGCCGAGCCCGAGAATCGCTAGCGTTTGTTCGAGCATTTGTTCTCCAATATCACGGCGCGGGAAACCGTGCCCTTGCCGAAACGCGCCTCGAGCGCGTCCCTGGCGCGTCCGAGCTTCTCGTTCTTCACGACTTTCTCCGGGCGATCGAAGAGCGAGAGCTGGCCCGCCTCTCCCGCTTTCGAGAGGCCGGAAACGCTCACACCCAGAAGGCGGACCTTTCTCCCTTTCCACCGGATGCGATCGAGAAGGCCCATCGCCGCCTCGAAGATCGAGGCTCCGTCGGCGACGGGAAGCGACAGCGTGTGGGCTCGGGTCTCGGTCGCGAAGCTCTCATCTCGAAACTTCAACGTCACCGTCTTTCCCTCGAGCTCGTGCTTCCTCAACCGGACGGCCACCGCGTCGGAGAGAGCGAGGAGAGTCTTCCTCACTCGCTCCGGATCGTCGGTATCCTCCGCGAAAGTGGTCTCGTGTCCAATGGATTTCGGCTCGTGGTGCGGCACCACGGGCCGGTCGTCGATCCCTCGCGCCAGCAGGAGCAGATGCTCTCCGTGCTTTCCCGACAGGCCCATCGACTCCATTCGCGGATCGGAGGGGGAGAGGCCCCACAAATCGGCGATTCGCCGGAATCCGGCGCGCCGCAGCGGCTCCGCGGTCTTGGGTCCGACGCCCCAGAGCCTCTCGATGGGAAGGTCCCCGAGAAACTCGAGCTCCGCCCCGGGAGCGACCACCACCAGCCCATCGGGCTTCTCGAGGTCGGAGGCGATCTTCGCGAGGAACTTGTTGGGCGCGACTCCGATCGAGGCCCGGAGCTCTTCCTTCTGCCAGATGGCCTCCTTGATCTCGGAGGCCAGGGCTCCGCCCCGCGCCGGAAGGCAGATCGCGCTCACGTCGAGAAACGCTTCATCGATCGACAACGGCTCCACCAGGTCGGTGTAGCTACCGAGGATCTCCATGATGCGCCCCGAGACCTCGGCGTACTTCTCCATGTCCCCCCGCACGTAGACGCCCTGGGGGCAGGCGCGCCACGCGCGGGAGATGGGCATCGCCGAGTGCACGCCGTAGCGGCGGGCTTCGTAGGACGCCGCCGCCACCACTCCGCGCCCCCGCCCCCCCCTGGGATCGGCGCCGACGATGACTGGCTTTCCGCGGTACTCCGGATGATCGCGCTCTTCGACGGACGTGTAGAACGCATCCATGTCCACGTGGAGGATCGTTCTCGTCACGACGGGACCTCCGCCCGGCGCTCAGTAACCGAGCCGCTTGCAGTAGCCGCTCTGGTAGCAGGTGCGATCGGGCTCGATGACGCAGGGGCGCGACACTTCGGGATCGAGCTCCTTTGGATCGTCGCCGGGCAGGTGAACCACGACGAGAGCCGGATGGCGCGCGCTCTCTCGAGGCGCTTGGGCCGGGAGCCTCTTCGAAAGCTCTTCCCTCACCAGCTCCCGGACCCGGTCCCGCTCCGAGCTCATCCCAGCTCCACCCGATCGATGACGGCGACGACGGCGCAATCGAGCGGGCTTTCGAGCCGCCCCGAGACCATCGACGCGGACCGTCCCTCCTGCACCACGAGAACCCGGTCCCCCTCGCCGGCGTCGACGCCGTCGACCGCCAGCAGGAGCTCGCCGCGCTCGACGCCCTCGAGGGTCAGCGGCTGGACCAGGAGGAGCTTTCTTCCCTCGAGCTTGTAGTGCTTCTCCGTGGCCACGACACTCCCCGCCACACGCCCGATGATCATTCTTCAGTGCTCGCTCGCCTCTTCGGCTCACTCGCTCCCCGCGCTCTTCGCGCGGGGAGGATGGGGCCCTCCGGGCCCCGTGCTCGCTCGCCTCTTCGGCTCACTCGCTCCCCGCGCTCTTCGCGCGGGGAGGATGGGGCCCTCCGGGCCCCGTGCTCGCTCCCCGCCTTCACGACCGAGATCCACGAAGTCCACCTTCCCCACGATAGAGGCGTCGGCGAGAACGGTGTCGGGCAGGAACGCGAAGGCCGCCTCCCGACCCTTCACGAACAGAACGTCCTCGCCGGGTCCCACGCCGACGCCGTCGATGGCGACGAGCGAGGCGCCCGCGGGAGCGCCGGAGGGCGCGATTGGCTGGATCACGAGGAGCGTTCGGCTGCCGAGCGCCGGGTCCTTCACCGTCGCCACGACGCTTCCGACGACTCTCGCGAGCTGCACGGGAATCAGCTCCGACCCGCGGACGGAAGGTCCACTTCGTCGACGATCCCGGCGACCGCCGCGTCCACCGGACGATCGGCGCAGCCCGAGGCCATGCGCGCGGAGCTTCCCGAGACGATCAGAACCAGCTCGCCGACGCCGGCGTCGACAGTATCGACGGCGACGACATAGCTGTCCCTGGGGCGGCCGTCGGGCTCCACGGCCTGCACCACGAGGAGCTTGAAGCCCTCGAGCCGCTCGTCCTTGCGGGTCGCCACCACCGTGCCCGCCACTCTACCGAGGATCATCGGGTTCGTCGCCTGGATCTCTGTGGGTTTACTTGCTGTTGGTCTTCCCGATCGGGAGGCGATCCTCGAGGCTCGAGTGCGGTCTCGGGATCACGTGGACCGACACCAGCTCGCCCACGCGCCGGGCCGCGGCGGCCCCGGCGTCGGTAGCCGCTTTGCAGGCCGCTACGTCCCCGCGCACCATCACCGTCACGTAGCCCGCGCCGATCTTCTCGTAGCCGATCAAGGTCACTTTCGCGGCCTTGACCATGGCATCCGCCGCCTCGATCATCGCCACCAGGCCCTTGGTCTCGATCATTCCCAACGCTTCACCCATGGAATCCGCCATGCATCCTCCCTATGAGAAAACGATTGCCGCTGCCATTATCGGTCGACTTCGCGAATCGCCTCCGCGATGAGGTCCACGAGCTCCCGGCGCGTGAGACGGATCTCGTCTCCGTCGCCCTCGGCTTCGGCCGGAACCGGACAGGCCTCGCCGCCGGGAGGCCCCTGGAGCTGATAGACCTTCTGGCGCAGATCGAGAAGGCGCGACACCTCCTGCCTGGGCAGCAGGCGCTCGCCTCCGAGCTGGCGCGAGATGAGAGAGATCTCCGCGAAGTGCTCGATCACTTCCATCTTGTAGTACGCGTCGTAGATGTCCTTGCCCACGGTGAGCGCTCCGTGGTTCGAGAGCAGAATCCCGTCGGAGGTCCGGACCAGGCGATCGACGGAGTCCGCGAGCTCCTGGGTCGAGGGGGTCCCGTACTGCGCCAGAGGAACGCAGCCGAGGGTGACCACCACCTCCGCGAGGACGGCCTTGTTGAGGGGAACGCCGGCGACGGCGAACCCGGTGCTCTTGGGCGGGTGCGCGTGCACCACCGCCCTTACGTCGGGCCGGGCCCGGTAGACGGCGAGGTGCATCTGGATCTGAAACGCGCCGGCCGCCGACGGCGTCAGCCCGGTCACGGCTGCCTG
>DAISKN010000263.1:0-2231 GCA_036820975.1 Acidobacteriota bacterium
AAGGAGCACGGTGAGCTCGTGGTTGGCATCGGGGTAGTCCCTGGCAAGACGCGTCGCGACGACCCCGAGCTCCTCCCGCGCCTTATCGAGAGACACGTCCTGTTTCAGACGACCGATGACGCTGACGTTCTTGAGGTCTCGAGGAGTCTCTCCCCTCCGCAAGACCAGGGGTTTCCAAAGATCGATTCGAGGATCCAGAAACTCGAATCCCCTGTCCATGACTCCTCTGACCAGATGAGGCTCGCCGTCGATATCGATCGTCCGTCCGACGAGCGTCCGGTCGGACGCAAAACGGGTTTGCCAGAAGTCGTAGCTGAGGACCACGACCCGCTCGCTTCCCGGCTGGTAATCCGACGGCTGCAGGATCTGCCCGATGCCCGCCGGCTCGCCGAAGATCTCGAAGAACCCGGAGCTCGCCGAGATCCCGATGAGGGGCTCCGGCAAATCCCCCTCCGTCAAGCTCAGCGCCGCGGGCTGGAGCGCGCTCAGGTGCTCGAACGCGTCGGTGCCCTCGCGAAAATCCAGGAAGTTGTCGGCGGAGGTGGGGTTGAAGCCGATGATCGGATTCGAGGGATTCGCTTCCCAAAGCATCACCAGGCGGTCGGGGTCCCGGAACGGAAGAGGGCGGAGAAGAATGGCGTCCACCATACTGAAGACGGTGGTGTTGCCGGCGATTGCGATCCCGATGGAAAGGACAGCGAGAACGCTCACGATGGGGGTCTTCGAAAGCGTCCGAAGACCGAGACGAACGTCCTGGAACAGATCACCCATGGCACCCTCCCGGGGCTCTCTTACCCTAGAGAGAATAGTACGGATAAAAGTGTTTTGCGGTTCGGCACCGGAAGCGGCTAACGCACGGCGACGAGGAAGAGGCGCGGAAAACGAAGGAGCGCCTTCCCGTCCGGTCCCACCGGATAGGCCTCGTCGATTCGGGAGCTGTAGTCCGCGAGAAAACGCGCTCTCTCCCTCTCCTCGAGAGGACCGAGAAAGGGCCGGAGCGCGGTCGAGCCCAGGAAGTCCACGATGGCGGCCGCACCCGCGAGCGGATGATGATAGGTCGTACGCCAGACATCGACCCGGGGGCAGAGCGGCTTCAGCAGTTCGTAATACGCTTGGGGCGATTGCAGAACCGCGCGGGCTTCGTCGGCGCTCGCGAGCTTTCCCGACCACGGACCGCTCGCCGCGGTGTCCAGCATCAGCCGATGGCTGGGCTCGCCGAGATTGTCCGGCATCTGCACCGCGAGAACTCCGCCCGGTTCGAGCGTCGCCGCGAGCCCTTTCATCACCGCCGCGTGATCGGGCACCCAATGAAACGCCGCGTTCGAGAAGAGGAGGTCGGGAGTGTCCTCCGGCAGCCACCGGGCGAGATCCGCGAGGACGAAGGCGCGCGACGGAAGTGCGCGTCGCGCCTCCGCGAGCATTTCTTCCGAGTTGTCGACCCCTGCGATCTCGGCGTCCGGATAAGCCTCCGCGAGCAGCGCCGTCGAGTTTCCCGGACCGCAGCCGAGGTCGTAGATCCTCTTCGGAGACGAGAGCGGCACCTGCGCGAGGAGATCGCGGGCGGGACGCATGCGCTCGGCGCCGAATCGCAGATACTGCTGCGGCGACCAGGAAGTCATCCGCGTGGGCGCGGTCTCACCCCCGAGGAGGCCAGGGGTCGCGGACTTCGAGGACGTCGCGGTCCCAGCCCCCGCGGTTCGCCGCGGCGGCATACGTGGTCTCGAGAAAACCCAGGAGGGCTCCATCCGGATCGGACGACTCGCGGACCGCGTCGTATGGAAGGAAGAACTCGCCCCAGTCTTTACTGTAGAACGCCGCCTCCGGCGTCACCTTGTCCTCGCCGAAGCCGCCGGGAGCGGGATAGGCATAGGAGTAGAACGCCGCCGTCGGGAACTTGTCGTTTCCCGGCCAGAACCCGCAGCTGCTCACCTCGTGCGAATAGGCCTCGCGCGTAATCCAGTCGGGGAGGTTCGGCACGCCGCCCGGATGCACGGGGGCGCGCCTCCCGGAGAAGCGCGTCACCGCGAGGTCGAAGCTCCCCCAGAAGAAATGGACGGGGCTCACCTTCCCCAGGAACCGACTTCGGAACTTCTTGAGCACGCGGTCGGCCTGAACCAGGGACTGAAAGAAACGGTGGGCGGCATCCGCGTCGTAGGCCCGGTGCGCTCGATCCTCGTCGAAGAGGGTGGCGTCCGCGTGCGTCGAGTCCGTGTGAGAGATGGCGACGACGA
>DAISKN010000263.1:2241-8731 GCA_036820975.1 Acidobacteriota bacterium
GCTCGTTCGGCTTCCTGTGAATCCTGGCTTCGAAGCCGAGGGCCGACAGGCTTTCGAGGACCTCTCGATAGAAGTCCGCGACCGTCTTTGGCTCGAGGGCGATGCTCTTCTCGGACCCGTCACTCGCCCGGATGCGCAGACGGTGATCGAGGAAGTCGAAGTCGATGTCGATCGTTCGATCCCCGAACGGAATCGGCGACGTCGAAAGTCCGCGCGACGTCACGTAGAGGGTGACGTGCCAGGAGTGGTTGACCCAGGGCGATCGGGAGAGCCGGACCTTCCCGACGATCTGGGTCCATCGGTGCAGTGTCGCGCAGGTGTCCTTCCAGCCCTCGTAGGGGATGGCAGGCCAGGCCGACTTCATTGATTCTCGGTGGTCGCCGGCTTCTCGTCCTTCGCTTCCTTCGCCGGGGCCATCTCCCAGACGTACTCCCGGCCCATGCAGTGCTTCTCGAACCAGTCGAGCTCGACGTTCACTTTGAAGAGCTCGTGGCGAAGCTCCTGCCATCCGTGCGGCTCACGGGGAGCGATGTAGAGGTGCGTCTGGACTCCGTTCGACTTGAGCGCCTGGTAGAGCTCGACCGACTGGGGGGGCGGAACGCGTACGTCCTTCTCCCCTACCAGGATGATCGTCGGGGTCTTGGCCTTGTAGATGTCCTTCAGAGGCGAGCTGTTCCAGTAGGCGTCGATGGGAGCGTCTTCCTGCCAGGGCGTTCCACCGAACCACGGCGTGCGGTAGATGCGGACGTCGCTTTGTGCGTACATCGAGATCCAGTTCACCGCGCCCGCGCCCGAGGAAGCGGCCTTGAACCGGTCGGTGTGGGTGATGATCTTGTTGGTCATATGGCCGCCGCCGCTCCAGCCCATCTTCACCATGCGGTCTCCGTCCGCGAGGCCCTTGGCGATGAGATGGTCGACCCCCGTCATCACGTCGAGATGGGCTTGATGGAAGTAGTGCCCCACCATGTCCCGCAGAACGGCGTCGCCGTATCCGGTGCTTCCCCGGTAGTTGGGCTGGAAGACGAAATAGCCCTTCGACGCCAGGACCGGGATGTACTCGCTCCAGCGGCCGAACCCGAACTTGTCCGAGGCCGCGGGCCCTCCGTGGGTCTGGGCGACGAGCGGGTAGCGCTGTCCCTCCCGGTAGTCGAGCGGATAATAAAGGAGACCTTCCACTTCGACACCGTCGGCGCCCTTCCACCGCATCGCCTCCTGGCGCGGGAGCTCGAAGTCCCTCACCAGGTTGTCGTAGACGTGACTCACCCGGGTCGGAGTGCCTCCGGCTGCGGGAAGCACGTGAATGTCACCGGCGTTCTCCCGCTGGTCGAGCCCGAAGGCATGCTTCGCGGCTCCGGGGACGTAGTGCCACTGGATTAGCGCGTGGTCTCCGCGGGTGAGCTGGGTCAAAGCCTCGGAGGCGACCTCGACTCGAAAGAGCTCGCTGCGCACGCCGGTATTCGCGGTAAAGAAGAGAGCGGCGCCGTCCTGCGACCAGCTCGCGTCCTCGACCTCGTGAGGCATCGAGGCGAGAAGCATGCGATGGGTTCCTCCGTCCACCGGCACCAGGAAGAGGTTGTCGTTGTAGTACGGCTCGAACGTCTCGCTGGAATCCGACAGAAAGGAGACCCACTTCCCGTCTGGAGAAAGCTCGGCCGCCGACTCCGCCACCGTATTTCGAGTGAGCTGACTGGCGTCGGTCCCGTCCGCTTTCATGATCCAGACCTCGCTCTGTCCCGCGCTCCCGTAGAGCGGCGTCGGCGATCGGTGGTGGGCGACGCGGGAACCGTCTCGCGACAGACGATAGCTGAGTATGGAGAAGTCTCCGGAGGTTACGCGGCCTGCCTCGGAGGGCGCTCCGCCCGCGACCGGGACGCGGAAGAGGTGGACCTGCTTGTAGTCCTCGTCGTAGGCGAAAACGTCGTCCTTGAGCTCATCTTTTTTCTTCTCCTCTTCGCTCTTGGGCTCGGGAGCAAGGAAGTAAACGAGGGCGCCGTCGGGCGAGAACGCGGGGGCCTTCACCGCGGAGGGATGTCTGGTGATGGGCCGGGCCTCGCCTCCCCGGTTGCCGAGGAGATAGAGCTGCTCGTGCTCGTCCTTCCCCCGCTTGGCGACGAAGACGATCGACGAGCCGTCCGGAGACCACCTCGGGCTCTTCTCCCCGGAAGCGCCGTTGGTGAGCTGGATCTGATTGCCGCCGTCGACGTCGACGCGCCAGATGTGGCTCACTCTCTCGTTCTTGTCCCAGTCCGCATCGGCGAGCTCGAAAACCACCTGGGAGCCGTCGGGAGAGAGCTGGACCTCCTGCATCTGCGGAACGTTGATTAGATCCACGATGCTCATCGGTTTCTTCGTCTGGCCGAACGCCAGACCGCTGCAAGAGAGAACCGAAATCGCGAAGGCCAACCGAGCTCTGGTCATGACTTTCCTCCCGTCGGGTGAATGGGCCATAGATACCACACGGGCGGGTCCTGCTTCTAGCAGTTATACTCTCGCGCGGAGGTTCTCATGAAAGTCGCGATCAGCGGCGCCACCGGGCTCATCGGGACGGCTCTCCGGGAGAGCCTCGCGGCGGACGGAATCCAGATCGTCGCTCTCAGCCGGAAGCCGAGCGTATCGCCGCTCGAGACCATCTCCTGGGACGTGGAGAACGGGCGCTTCGACGCGAGCCCGCTCGAGCAGGTCGATGCCGTAGTGCACCTCTCGGGAGAGCCGATCGCGCAAAGGTGGAACGAGGCCCGAAAGAAGGCGATCCGCGAAAGCCGGGTGAAGAGCACGAAGCTTCTCGTCGAGGGATTGAAGAGCCTCGCGCGCCGGCCCAAAGTGCTCGTGTCGGGCTCCGCCATCGGTTTCTACGGCGAGCGCGGAGACGAGGTGCTCTCGGAAAGCTCACCCCCCGGCTCGGGCTTCCTCCCCGAGACCTGCCAGGCCTGGGAGCACGCGGCGATGGAGGCCATGGGACTCGGCATGCGTACCGCGGTTCTTCGAACGGGAATCGTGCTCTCGACGCGGGGTGGAGCTCTGAAGATGATGCTTCCGCCGTTTCGCCTCGGGGTGGGTGGACCCGTAGGCAACGGCAAGCAGTGGATGTCCTGGATCCACATCGACGACATCGTCGGGGCCATCCGCCACATTCTCGAGAAGGACGATCTCATGGCGGCCGTGAACGGCACGGCGCCCGAGCCCGCGACCAACGCCGATTTCACCCGGGCCCTCGGTCGAGCACTCTCCCGCCCCGCGTTTCTCCCCGCTCCGACCTTCGGGCTCAAGATCGCGTTCGGCGAGATGGCCTCCATTCTCCTGGAGGGGCAAAGAGTCCTGCCAAGAAAGCTCCTCGACACCGGCTACCGCTTCCGCTTCCCCGACCTTGCCGGCGCTCTTTCGGACGTGCTCGCGCGAAAACGGTGAGTATAATGGGGTTTTCATGGATACTTCCGCGGCTCCCCCGCCCGAGCCTCCCGCGACCGGGAGCGCCACCCATCGGGGGCGCAAGCTCCTCAAAGTCTTCGTCGTAACCGCCCTCTTCGCCCTCGCCGCGGTCGGGGGCGCCCTGACCGGGCTCGTTCTCGCCTTCCAGCGCGACCTGCCGCTCATCCAGGAGCTCGAGAACTACGAGCCGAGCGTCATCACCCAGGTCTTCGCCGACGACGGATCGGTCATCGCCGAGTTCGCGGTGGAGAAGCGGGTGGTCATTTCTTTCGACGAAGTCCCCGAGCACTTGAAGCTCGCGTTCGTGGCGTCCGAGGACAACCGATTCTGGAAACACTACGGGGTCGACCCCTTCGGCGTCCTGCGCGCGGTGCTGGACAACCTGCTCGCGGGCGAGATCGTGTCGGGGGCCAGCACCATAACCCAGCAGGTCTCGCGGATGCTTTTTCTCACGCGCGAGGAGACCATCGGCCGGAAGGTCAAGGAAGCCATCCTCGCGTTCAAGATCGAGCGCTCCTATACGAAAGAGGAGATCCTCACCTTCTACTGCAACCTCCTGCACTTCGGGCACGGCCTCTACGGCGTCGAAGCCGCGGCCGAGTATTACTTCGGGAAGAAGGCCCGAGACCTCAGCGTCGAGGAGTCGGCGATGCTCGTGGGAATCGCCCCCGCTCCCGCGAGGTACAACCCCTTCGTGAATCCGGAAGTCGCCCTGGCGCGGCGGGACCTCGTCCTTCGACGGATGGAGGAAGAGGGATTTCTCACTTCCGAAGAGTACGGGAACGCGCTCCTCCGGCCGCTCGAGTTCCGCCACCGCGGCCCCAGCGGAAACATCGCCCCGTATTTCGTCGAGGAGGTCCGCCAGTATCTGGAGAGGAAGTACGGGGCGACCCGGATTTACCGAGGCGGCCTCAGGGTGCATACGACGCTGCACCGCCCGACTCAGGAGGCGGCGAACCGCGCCATCGACAAGGGGCTGCGCGGGCTCGACAAGCGCCAGGGATGGCGCGGTCCGTCGGGAAACGTCCTCCGCGACACGAAGCTCTCGATTCGGGAGTATCGGGCGGACGACTGGATCGAGCCTTTCACGCCCGGTCAGTTCGTGACGGGAGTGGTGCTCGAGCAGGGGCGAAAGCCCGTGATCCGAATCGGGCGCTTCTCCGCCGCCGTCGACCCCGAGTCGGCGGCCTGGACCGGGAAGAGCCTCTCCGATCTGTTCGTCGCCGGCGACATCGCCCAGTTCGAGATCGTCGAGGTCGACCCCGACACCCTCGCCATGACCGTCGAGCTCGATCAGGAGCCTCTCGCCGAAGGCGCTCTCCTGGCGCTCGAGAGCCGCACGGGTCAGATCAAAGCGATGGTCGGGGGATTCGACTTCGAGCGCAGCAAGTTCAACCGGGCCACCCAGGCGCGGCGTCAGCCGGGCTCGGCGTTCAAGGCTTTCGCCGCGGGCGCGGCAATCGAAGAGGGCTACACCGCGACTTCCCTCATCCTGGACGAGCCCGTCCGCTACGTCGACCCCCACATCGCCGAAGCCTACGAGCCCAAGAACTACGACTTGAAGTACGAGGGCTGGGTGACGCTTCGCCGGATGGTCGAAGCCTCGCGCAACGTGCCCGCGGTCAGACTCACCCAGCAGCTCGGCCCGCAAAAGGTCGCCGACTACGCGCGCCGCCTCGGCCTCAAGGGCCCGATTCCGCCCTACCTGAGCATCACGCTGGGCGCGGCGGAGGCGACGCTCGTCGAGATGGTGTCCGCCTACTCGGCCTTCGCGAACCAGGGCATCCGCATGCAGCCCTACTTCGTCAAGAAAGTGACCGACCGGGACGGAAACGTGCTCGAGGAGGCCTATCCCAAAGCCGCGTCCGCGATTCGGGCCGACTCGGCGTACATCGTCACCAACATTCTGAGGGGCGTCGTGCAACGCGGCACCGCGGCCGCCGCGAGCCGCCTGGGGAGGCCTCTCGCCGGGAAGACCGGGACCACGAACGACTACACCGACGCCTGGTTCATCGGATACGACCCGACGCTCGTCGCCGGCACCTGGATGGGGTTCGATCAGAAAGTGCCGCTCGGCGACCGCGAGACCGGCACCAGGACCGCGCTCGGGCCCTGGATCGACTTCATGGGAGAGGTGCTCGCCGACAAACCGATTGAGGATTTCCCGGTTCCCTCCAACATCGTCTTCGTCCCCGTGGACCGGAAGACGGGCTATCCGGCGTCGGGCGGAGACCCGGGGCTTCTCCTGGAAGCATTCATCTCAGGAACCGAGCCCACCGGATATCCGGGGCAGTAGCTAAAATATGCATCCAAGCCGCTAAGATTAATACGGTTTCGCCCTACCACATAAGTTGTTTAATTTCATATCATTAACATCTATTTGACATATCCAGACTAAAACTCGATAATAAGTCTGCTCGCTACCTTCTCTGAGGTTGAGATCCTTCCGGTCTCACTGGTAACCTATCTGAGAGAGGACGAGCCAAGGGGTTTTTGTCATGGAAAAAACACAGCTCCCCAGTCAGGGTGAGGTCCATCGGGGTGTGCCGATTCTCCCGCTCCGGGACACGGTCATCTTCCCTCAGTCCATTCTGCCGCTCGCCGTCGGCCGCGAAAGCACCGTGAAGCTCCTCAACGAGAACGCCGACCGCGCGGAGTTCATCGGGGTCGTGACCCAGAAGGACGCTTCGGTGGAGGCCCCGGGCGCGGAAGACCTGCACGGCGTCGGATCGAGCGTTCGCATCCACAAATCCGTGCGGATGCCCGACGGCTCCGTCCGCCTCGTGGTGCAGGGCGGCTTCCGATTCCGAATCCTTCGCGTGGTCCAGGTGAATCCCTATCTCCGGGCCGACATCGAGGTCCTCCCGAGCCTTCTTCCGACGGAGGACGAGATCGAGGTCGACGCCCTCACGCGCGGTGTCCATTCCGTTTTCTCCAAGGTCGTGGAGATGTCGCCGCAGCTCGCCGACGAGGTCGGATCGCTCGCGGCGACGCTCAACGACCCGGGACGCCTCGCGGACTTCGTCGCTTTGTTTCACGACACGCCCGCCACCGAGAGCCGGCA
>DAISKN010000264.1:0-8681 GCA_036820975.1 Acidobacteriota bacterium
AGCCCGAGGACGGGCGCGAGGCTCGCCGCCTGCATCGCCTCCGCCGACCCCGCGTAGCCGTCGCAGAGAAAGACGTGCGCATCGCCCTTCTCGTCCTTCCATGCCTTCACCTGGTACGTCGGGGCGTAGCTTCCGGAGTCGTTGAAGGTGGGAATGCCCGAGGCGAGCCGGTATCCGCTCTCGACGAGATGAACCCCGGCCTCGCGCCACTCCTTCCAGAGAGTTCCCAGCCGTTTTTCCCGGTTCGACCCACCGAGGGTCCAGACGTGAATGTTCTCCCGGCGGATACCGGGGTAAGTCCACTCGATGGCCTCGACGACCTTGGCGCGTGGGGAGCGGAAGTCGACGAGGACCGACCTGTCGGCCGCGGTGCGGACCACTTCCTTGGGAAGGAAGAGAGTCCCCACGTAGCCTTCATAAGGAAGGCTGATCTGCAGGGGCTGATCGAAGAGGTGAAGGATCGTCATCGGACCCGTCTCCTCCCCCTTCGCGAAGCGGGAGGTGTTCTCGAGGGTGTCGATGGCCGCGCCCCAGATGGTGATTCCGGCGGACTTGGTCTCGTCGTAGAACTGCTCGAAGGTGTAGCCCTTCTCGTTGATGAGCCGCGCGACCCGGGCGTCGATCCACTTGGCGACCTGGGGCCGCGCGTAGACCCGCCCGAATCCGAGCTGGGGGTTCGAGCCCATTTCGGGACTCTCGCCGAGCTTCGGCATCAGCCCCTCTCCGAGGGAAACCATGATCGCGTGGTTCTCGGGGAGCTGGCGGGTCGCGTACCAGAGAGACTCGCTCATCGCGTAGGCGGAAATGGCGTCGGAGTCTTTCTTGATCTGATTGAGCTCGTTCTTCTCCGCGTTCTTCCCTTCGCCGTAACGGCCGAAAAGCCGGGTACCGAGCGCGGTTACCGCCGCCGTCATCGCGACCAGGTTCTCGACGCGCGAGGGCAGGAAGGAGAAGCGGGTGGACGCATCGTCGTGCCGCTCGAGCTGGACCTCGACGTCGTCCAGCCACAGGTGGAAGCGCCCGAGGATGGGCCGGGTGTCGAAGGCCCACTGGGCCACGCGATTTCTCTGGCGCATCCTCTCGCTGGGAGTCATTACCGGCAGAATATACCCAAAAACTCGGCTAACGTAGAATAGCGGCCGGCGCCATGTCACGGTCGGCAAAGTTGGTATTGATCGCAGCGTGCCTCGCGCTGAGCCACGCCGTGGTCCGGGCCTCCGCGCTGCAGGAGGAGAACCGGAGCCTCCCCTCCTCGACGGGCGGATTGCAGGTGACGCTGGTTCTAGACACGAGCAACAGCATGAAGGGCACGCTCCGGCACGTCATAACCCCAGCCCTCGCGATCGTCGAGCGTCTGCGTTCACAGGACTCCTGTCAGGTAATCACCTTTGGAAGCAAGGTGGAAGTAGTCCGAAAATGGACCCAGAATCCCGAGGAGCTCAGGAACGCTCTTCTCGGCATCCGACGCGCCTCCGGTACGTCATCGCTGTACAATGCCCTCTACATCGCCTTCAAGTACGGGAAGCGGGAGAACGACGGGAGACCCCAGGCCCTCGTGGTGGTTTCGGACGGTGACGATACCAGCTCGCTCATTACGCGCGACGAGCTCCAGGCATCCGCGAAGGGCAGTTCCGCGCGTGTCTTCTCCGTGATCCTTCCGGTCGGACCTGCTCGTGACAGGGACGGGTCCTTGCGCGACTTGGCCGAATCCACCGGCGGACGAGAGTGGCGACCCGAGAACGTCGACGATCTGGAGTATGCCGTGAGTGAGCTCGCAGCGGAGCTCGGGCGGCTCGCATCAGTTGAATAGCTGCATCTGATCGCCGGCCCGCGGCGGCACCCGGAACCGGCTGGTGTCGAGGGGCGGTCTCGGTCGATCGAGGCCGTACTTGCTCCGGGCGGCGCGGAAGCGTTTCTCCAGAAGCTCCGCGTACGGTCCGGTGCCGCGCATACGAGTTCCGAACTCCGCCTGATACATCTCACCTCCACGGGTCTCGCGCACCAGCGCCTCGACGTGCTTCGCTTTCGTCGGGTAGTGGGCTTCGAGCCACTCGGAGAAGAGGTCCTTGAGCTCGAGAGGCAGCCTCAGGAGCACGTAGCCCGCGGTCTCGGCGCCCGCCAGGGACGCCTCCTTCAGGATGCGCTCGAGCTCGGAATCATTGAGCGCGGGGATCATCGGCGAGGCCAGGACTCCACAGGGAATCCCCGCTTCGCTCAACCCGCGCAGGGTCTCGAGGCGCCTCTCCGGGGTCGAGGCGCGGGGCTCCATCTTCCGCGCCAGCTCCGGATCGAGAGTGGTGATGGAAACGAAGACGCTCGCGAGGTTCTTCTCCGCCATCGGCGCGAGTATGTCCCGGTCCCTCAGCACGAGCTGGGATTTGGTCACGATCGAGACGGGATGCTCGTGCTCGGAGAGGACCTCCAGAATGGAGCGAGTGATGCCGAGATCCCTCTCGACCGGCTGGTACGGGTCGGTGTTCGCGCCGAGCGCGATCGCCTGGCAGACGTAGCTCTTCTTGGCCAGCTCCTCCCGGAGAAGCTCGGCAGCCTTCGGCTTAGAGAAGATGCGGGTCTCGAAGTCGAGCCCCGGGGAAAGCCCGAGGTAGGCGTGCGTCGGCCGGGCGAAGCAGTAGATGCAGCCGTGCTCACAGCCCCGATAGGGGTTGATGGAAACGTCGAAGGGGACGTCCGGGGAATCGTTCGTCGCGAGGATGCTCCGGGAGGAGTCGGGGGTGACGACGGTCTCGACTTTCTCACGCGCCTCGCCCTCGGGATCCTCCTCGTACCGGTAGCGCTCGTAACGGCCCGTGGGGTTCGTCACCGCTCCCCGGCCCCGGCGTTTCATACCCCAAACTAGCGTGGGACGACGGGGATCAAAACCCGGGAAGGACGCTCTCGATCGTGATACACGGTCTGATCGGCGACGATGCCTTTGGTCTCCATTCCGATCCGGCCGCCCGTATTCAGGTTGCGATCGAACTTCGGGAAAGCGCTCGAGGAGATCTCGACCCGCAGACGGTGGCCTTCGCCCAGGAGCACGCACGTGGACCAGGCGTCGATGTCGTACGACTCCACGCGCCCCGGCTCGAGGAAGGTCTCCTCTTCCATCGACCGCCGGTAGCGGGCGCGCACGATGCCGTCGTTGAGTCGCTGCGCGAATCCGCCGGGATGGACGTCCAGAACCTTCGCCGTCCAATCGGTATCGCGTGCGGAGGACGCGGCGTGGAGCGTTACTTTCAGGGGCCCGCAGACCTCGAGAGGCTCGGCCAACGGCGCCGTGGAGTAGACGAGAACGTCGTCGCGTCTTTCGATCGCGCGGTAATCGTCCGGCCCTCCCACCTGCGAGAAATTCGGCTCGGTGATGAAGGGAACCGCATCCTCGGGATCGTACCGGAACGTATCCGCCGGCTCGTCTCCGGGCGCCACGGTATCGAGACGCCCGTCCCCGAAGAGACTGTTGGCCCGTCCGCCGCTATGGAGGAAGTACTCGACGTACCGCGTCCGCCCGATCGGCCATTCGCTCTCGCTTCGCCACCGATTCTCGCCCATCACGAAGACCCGGACCCTGGGATCGGACTCGACCCCGTTGTCCTCCCCCTTCAGCCAGCGGTCGAACCATCGCAGCTGCACGGCATCGAAGTCGATGAGCGCCTCCGGACCGAAATCGACGTCCCCCAGGCGGCGCGAGGTGTTCACCCGATGCCCCCAGGGACCGATGAGAAGCCACTGCTTCTCGCGCGCCTCGGCGGCCGCGGCCCGTGTGGTCAGGTTCACGTAGTTCTCCGTCGTCCCGACCAGCACGTCGTCGTACCAACCGCTCACGTGAAGGATGGGCACGGTCGCGTCGAGGAGCTTGTCCTGATAGGACTGCTCCTTCCAGTAGTCATCGAGGGTCGGATGATCGAACCAATCCCTCCAGGCGCGAATCCGGCGCCCGAAGCCTTCGTCCATGTCTCGAAGCGGCAGGGACCGATAGACCTCCATGAGATCGATGTGAGACGTGTCCTGGAGGGTCTTCCCCGAGATGTAGGCGAGCCAGGAGACGGTGGTGGGGCCGTAGGCCCCGTGCTGGATGGGAAAGTTCCTCGTGGGATCCGGCGGGGTCACGATCGAGATCATCGCGGCGAGGTGCGGGTTCCGGAGGCCCGCGGGGTAGACCTGGGTCCACCCGAGATAGGAGCCGCCCGTGGTTCCGACTTTCCCGTTCGACCACGCCGCGGTCCCGCACCAGGTCTGGGTGTCGTAGCCGTCCTCTGCTTCGTGAACCAGCGGATAGAACTCCCCTTCGGACTCGCCGCGGCCCCGGACGTCCTGAACCACGTAGACGTATCCTCGCGACGCCCAGGAGAGTCCCTGCTGCGCATAGCCGGGGCTGGCGTTGTCGTAGGGAGTGCGCACCAGAACCACGGGAAACCGGCCGGGAGCGTCTGGACGGAATACGTCGGCGGAGAGACTTACGCCGTCCCGCATCGTCTGGCGCTGGTCGTACTCGATCTTGACCGCGTAGCGGTCCGCTCCCTCGGCGGAGATCGCCGGGACCATGAGCGCCGCGAGGGCTATCGCTCGTCCACTGTGTTTCATGGCTTAAACTATCGCGGTGAAAGCGTGGGATGCCATCGGCATCGGCCTCGCCGTCCGCGACGTGAGCGTCCTTCTGGATCGCTACCCGAAGGCGGACGAAAAGGTACGCGCCCGGGAGCTCCACGAGTCGGGGGGCGGACCGGCCCCGACGGCCCTGGTCACCCTCGCCCGTCTCGGGCGAAAGACCGCGCTCTGCGCCACCGTCGGGAACGACGCCGTGGGCAAGTTCATCCTCGAAGGGCTCGCGCGCGAGAACGTCGACGTGAGTGCGGTTTCGGTGAGGCCAGACTTCGTCTCGCCGACGAGCGTCATTCTCGTCGAGGGAGGACGGAGAACCATCCTCGAGCCCCCTCGCGGCGTCGACTTTCCCCTCGAGTGGAGCGACGTGAGGAAGCTTCCTCTCGAGGAGGCGTCGGCTCTCCTGATCGACGCGCGAGTCGTCGAGGTCCAGACCCGAGCGGCGAGAATCGTCCGTGGGGCGGGAGGGCTCGTCGTCCTGGACTGCGGCCATCCGCGGCCGGGCGTCGATGAGCTCATCGCCGAAAGCGATATCGCGATCTTCGCCCACACCTACCCCGCGGCCCTCCACGGAGTGGACGTGGACGTCGGGGCGTTCCTGGCGAGCGTGCAGAAGAAGCTCCCGCGATCGGGTCCCGCGATCGCGGGGGTCACGCTCGGTCCCCGGGGGTGCGCTATGCTGAACCGTGAAGGCGGCTTCTTACAGCTGGAAGCTCCCAGGGTCCGGGCCGTCGATACCACGGGCGCCGGGGACGTGTTCCACGGGGCGTTCCTCCACGCGTTTCTGAAGACCGGCTCCGTCGAGACCTCCGCCCGGTTCGCGAACGTGGCCGCCGCCCGGAAGTGCGAAGGGATGACGGGGAGAGCCCCGATTCCCCCGGAGGAGGAGATATGGCGCTTGGCTATGCCCTGACGCTTGCCGGCGCCCTCGTGCTTCCACCCGAGAGGTGCGAGTTCCTCGTCCGGGCCATACCCGAGCCACAGACTCCGCTCCTTGGTCTCGTCGACCTCTACCGGAGGGACGCCCTTCCCGACTCCGACCTCTCCCGCTTCTCCGCCGCCGAGAGGGAGGTCTTCCTCGAGCGCCTCCGGAAGGTTCGCGAGATGAGATACCAGGGAATCACCCTGACGCGCGAGCCCGAAGACCCGTGCGTCCAGGCGGTGAGCCTCATCGAGACGGAGATCGCCATGAAGCTCGCGGAACGATCGCGGTGGGAGGAGGCCGACGCTCGTTACAAGGGCGCCTGGGACACTACCTTCTGGATCGAAGATCCAGAGGTGCAAGCCGCATTTCAGCGGGACTGGCTCCTCACCGCGGGCCTCCTCCACCACGAGCTCATCTTCGTGAACATCGCCGAAGAAGCCTTCACGCGCGCGGACCGTTTCCTCGATAACGCCGTGCGGCGCTATCCGAAGGACTACGAGATCCTCCTCGCCGCGGGAGCGCTGCTGGAATGGTCCGGCTCTCTTCGATGGGGCGTCGCTTCTCACCTGAAAGAGGCCGAAGAGCTTTACGCACGCGCGCGCCGTCTCGCTCCCGACGAGCCCGCGATCCTCCTGCGTCACGGAATCGTGCTGGAAAAGCTGGGAAGAAAAGACCAAGCCGTCGTTCCCCTCCTTCGCGTTCTCGAGCTCGGCGCCACGGAAGACGTCCTCTATCGGAGCCGCATGATCCTGGGCAAGATCTCGGAAGCAGCGGGACAGATCCCCGGGGCCATCGCCCACTATGAAGCCGCCTCGACGGTGATCCCCTCCTGGCAGGTCGCTTACGTCGCCCTGGGTCACGCCCTTCACTCTGCGGGCTCCCACGAGCGCGCCCGGGCGGTCCTCGACGGGGCCCTTTCGATGGACATGAAGAGCGCCGATGAAGTGCTCATGGGTTGGTGGAGCTACGAGCTCGGCCTCGCTCTTCGTTTCGAGCCTCTTCTCGAGCGGATGCGCGCCGAGGTGAGGCGGTGAGCTCCGCCTGGCTGATCCTTCTGCTCCTCGCGGCTCGCCAGCAGGAGCGCCCCGTCTTCCGGGTGTCGACCGAAGCGGTCCAGGTCGACGTCTTCGTGGGAAAGGATGGAACGGCGGTCGCCGGGCTCGCCGCCACGGACTTCGAGCTCTACGATGACGGAGCCCTTCGACCGGTCGACTCGGTGACGGTGGCCGAGGTCCCACTCAACGTCGTCCTCGTTCTCGACACCAGCGAGAGCGTGGAGGGCGATACTCTGGCCCATCTGCGGCGGGCGGCCGAGAGCCTCCTCGACCAGCTCGCTCCTGAGGATCGCGCCGCACTCCTGACGTTCTCCCATCATCTGCAGCTTCGCTCCGGCCTCACTTCCGACGTGTTGCCTTTGAAGCAGGCTCTCGGCGAGGTGGAGGCGCTGGGAGGAACTGCCTGGCACGACGCCTTGTTCTCCGCCCTGGAAATGCTGGAGGTCGTCCGCGAAAGGCCCATGGTCCTCTTGTTCACCGACGGCGCCGATACCTACAGCTGGCTGCGCGAAGAGCAGATCGTTTCGCTGGTGAGCCGATCGAACGCGGTGGTCTACGCGATAACACGGGAAGAGAAAGCGCCGCTCCCGGACCTCGGCACCACCCGGGCCCAGGAGCGCTTTCGCCAGAATCGGCGGGAGCGCATCCGGCGCACGCGGGTCCTTCTCGACGTCACCCGGGAAAGCGGAGGAAGGCTCCTCGAGACGGACTCCACCGACCGCCTGCAGGAGATATTCCTCGAGATCCTCGCCGAGATGAAGACCCGTTACATCCTCACGTACTCTCCACCGGCGCCGGTCCGGGACGGCTGGCACGAGCTCGAGGTCAAGGTCAAGCGAAAGGGACTCGAGGTCAACGCGCGTCGGGGCTACTACTACGGTCAGCGTCCGTGACCGTCCGGCTCACTTCTTCGGGATGCGGTACTTGTCGAGGGGCTCCCGGTGGCAGCCCTCGCAGGAGCGCGCGATGGTGTCGACCGAGGCCTGAAGCGCTTTCTCCTCGTTCTTCGCCGCGGCTTCGTGAGCCCTATCCGCGCCCTCCTTCGCCATTCTCGCGAACCCGGCGAGAGCCTCGTCTCCCCGGCCCTTCCAGAACTTCTCCACCTGCTCGAACAGAACGGAGAGCTTCTTCGCCTCTTCCTCCACGTCGGAAATCCGCCTCACTTCACGATGCTTCTGCAGGACCGAGAACGAATGGTCGATCTCGTGCATCCGCTTCGCGTACTCCTTCTCGTCGGCGAAATCCTGAGCGAAAAGAACCATCAACAAGAGCGCTGCCTTCATGACTCGCACCTCGACCTTCTCCGGATATCATAGACCCAACGTGACGAGAATTCCCGTGCGCCGTGCTCTTTTCGGCTGTCTTCTGCTCGCCTCGAACGGGTTCGCCACTCCCCGACAGACCGCACTCGACTGGATCTCCCGGAACGAGTCCATCCTCGCGCGCTCCGCCGCCGATCTGTTCGACCTCGCCGAGCCCGCCCACCACGAGGTGAGAACCGCCGCTTATCTGCAGGCCGAGCTCCGGCGCGCCGGCTTCGAGATCGAGAGCGGCGTTGCCGGACTCCCGACGGCATTCGTCGCCAGCTTCGGGCGCGGCGGGCCCATCGTGGGCATCGTCGCCCTCCTCGACGCGCTTCCAGGGAATGAAGGAGCGTGGCACGGGTGCGGCCACAACCTCATCGGAGCGGCCGACCTCGGAGCCGCGCTCGCGGTGAAGGAGGCGCTCGCATCTCATGGGCTCCCGGGCACCATTCGTTTCTACGGCGCGCCCGCGGAGGAGATTTATCACGGCGGGGTCTATATTGTGCGCGAGGGGCTCTTCGACAACCTCGTCGCGCCCCTCTTCTGGCTTCCGTCCTCGGTGTCCCTCGCCACCGGCCTGGCGATCGGGTTTGACATCTCGGTCGGTGATGGCCGCGTCATCGTGCTACCACCGCTCACGAAGCCGCAGGCGGAACGTCAGGCCATCGCGGCTACCGTGATGGCCTGCTTCGAGCGCGTGAACCCGCCAGGCGTGCCTCAGCAATCGACGTCGCCGGCGGAACCTGCTCCTTCGCCCAACAGGTGACCCAGGGGTCGCTCGCGCGTTCTGTCTCTGGT
>DAISKN010000265.1:0-8673 GCA_036820975.1 Acidobacteriota bacterium
GCTCCGCGCCCTCCTTGTAGGGCTCGCAGTCGGGCGCGTACTCCGATTCGGTCTCGTCGTCCCAGTCCCAGATCTCCTCGAGGCAGTAGTACTCCTCGGGGTCCTCGATCTTCTCCAGGTCAGCGAGCTGGCCGGTAACCCGAACCGTCACCGTTGGACGTCGCGGCTCGTTCGGCATCCGGGGACGCATGAAAATCATCCGCGGGGACTTGAGCTTCAGCGAGGGACCCTCGGCCAGAACCGAGGTTCTCGGGGCGCCGAGCGCGAGGGACATCAAGAGAACGACGAAGACGGCCGTGGCTCTCATGGTGCGTTTTATTCTAGCACGCTCCGCGGGCGCCGCTCCTTCAGCCGAGCGCGGCCAGGATCTGCTCGATCTCGTCCGTCGGGGCCTGGCACGCGTAGCTTTCGCAGAGGTAGAACCGAGGCTCGTCGGGATCGGGCCCCGCTACCTTGCCTTCGAGAAGCGGGGCTCTTTCCCGCAGTCGAGCGGCGTCGGGAGAGCCGGGGTCCAGCATCGCCAACGCGAGATCCGGCGCGAAGCGCGCCCAGACCCGGCGAAGCGCCTCTTCCGTGCTCGTCGAATCGCGCCTTCCGACGACCACGAGCTCCCGCTTCGGACCGAGGTAGTGGTCCACGGCCGAGAGCATCTGGGCGAAAGCGCTCGGCGAGCGCTCCATCTGGGCGTGAAACGCGCGCAGAGTCCCGGCGGCGAGGGATGCCTGATCGCCGGAGCCGGTGTACTCGGAGAGCTTCAGGAGATAGGTCGCGGCCATCGCGTTGCCCGAGGGGATGGCGCCGTCATAGCCGCTCCGGGTGCGGCTGATGAGAGCCTCGTGATCCGAGCCGGTGAAGAAGAACCCCGAGCCGCCCTCGTCGCGGAAGAGCTCGGAGAGCTTCGACGCCAACCCGCCCGCCCGCTCCAGCCAGTGGACGTCGAAGTCGCTCTCGAAGAGCTCCACGTATCCCCCGAGCAGGAAGGCGTAGTCGTCGAGGTAGGCTTTCAGCCGCGCCCGGCCGGAGCGATAGGTCGCGAGGAGACGGCCGCGATCCTCCATCCGATCCTCGATGAACCGAGCGGCCCTGCGCGCCGAGTCCAGGAACTTCTCGTCGCCGAGGATTCGGTACCCTCGGGACATGGCGACGATCATGAGACCGCTCCAGCTCGTGAGGACCTTGTCGTCGAGCGCGGGGTGCACTCTCTTCTCCCGCTCGCGCAGGAGAACGGCACGCGCCTCGCGAAGCGAGGCCTCCAGAACCGCATCGGCGGTGGAATATCCCGCGGGTCGGTGAAGGATATTCGAGCCTTCCCAGTTGCCCTCGGCGCTCACGTCGTAGGCGCGGCAAAAGGCGTCCGCGCGGTCGCCGAGAAGCCGGCGAACCTCCTCTTCCGACCAGACGTAGAACTTCCCCTCGACCCCTTCGCTGTCGGCATCCTGAGTGCTGTAGTAGCCGCCTTCCCCGCCCTGCATCTCGCGGAGCACCCATTCGAGTGTTTCCCGCGCGACCCGCGCATAGTCTTCCTTCCCCGTGACCTGGTAGGCCTCGAGGTACGCGCGCGCGAGCAGAGCGTTGTCGTACAGCATCTTCTCGAAATGCGGCACGAGCCAGGACGCGTCCGTCGAGTAGCGATGAAAACCGCCGCCGAGGTGGTCGTACATCCCTCCGGCCGCCATCTTGTCGAGGGTGAGCTCCACCATGGCGAGAGCATCGGGATCGCGGCTCGCCCCGTGGTAGCGAAGAAGAAGAGAGATCGCGCCCGAAGGCGGGAACTTGGGGGCGGCGGAGAAACCACCCTCCCGCGAGTCGAAGCGAAGGGCGAGCTCCCTCGCTGCCTGCGCGATCAGAGAGCGGTTCATGAGCTCGCGCGAGGAGGGCACGATCGCGAGGCTCTGAATCCTCTCGGTCAAGGCTTTCGAGGTCTCCCGCACCCGGGACCGGTCCTCGCGGAATACCCGGGCGATCTCGCGAAGGACGGTAGAAAAACCCGGCCGGCCCCAGCGATCCTCCGGCGGGAAGTAGGTCCCGCCGTAGAACGGCTCGAGCTCCGGGGTGAGAAACACGGTCAGCGGCCAGCCTCCCGAGCCCGTCATCATCTGGACCGCGCTCATGTAGATCTCGTCGATGTCGGGACGCTCCTCCCGATCGACCTTGATCGAGACGAAGCTCTCGTTCATCAGGGCCGCGATCGCTTCGTTCTCGAACGACTCCCTTTCCATCACGTGGCACCAGTGGCACGCGGAGTATCCTATGGAGAGGAGGATGGGCTTGTCCTCCCGCCGGGATTTCTCGAGAGCTTCCTCGCTCCAGGGAAACCAGTCGACGGGGTTTCTTTTGTGCTGCAGGAGGTAGGGGCTCGTTTCCTCCGCGAGGCGGTTCTCGCGGCCGCCGCTCACGTCCGGCCGTCGGTTCGGAGGCCGCTCCAGCGCAGGAGCGACGCTCCGGCGGTGAAGCCGGCGCCGACGGAGCTGAAGAGCACCAGGTCCCCCTTCTGGAGGCGGCCCTTCTCGACGGCGTCATAGAGGGCGAGAGGAATCGTGCCCGCGGTGGTGTTTCCTAGGGTCTCGATGTTCTTGACGATCTTGTGCTCGGGCAGGCCGAGGCGCTCTCCGGTGGCGTCGAGGATCCGGATGTTCGCCTGGTGAGCGATGAGGAGCGAGACGTCCTGCGGAGTGAAGCCGTGGGCCTGGAGGAGCCCCGTCGTCATCTCGTACGTGCGGCGTACGGCGTACTTGAACACCTGGCGCCCGTCCTGGTGGACGTAGTGCAGCTCCTTGTCCACCGTCTCGTGGCTCGGGGGATTCTGGCTGCCCCCCCCGGGCATGTAGAGGTACTGCGCCCCGCTTCCCTCGATACGGTGCTGGAATCCGAGGAACCCCTCCTCCCCCTCGCCCGCCGCCTCGAGGAGGATCGCGCCCGCGCCGTCCCCGAAGATGACGCAGGTGGCGCGGTCCTTGTAGTTGATGATGCTGCTCATCACGTCCGCGCCGATGATCAGGACCCGTTCGTGGGCGCCGGTCTCGATGAACTGCGCTCCCACGGACAGGGAGTAGAGGAATCCGCAGCAGGCGGCCGAAAGGTCGAATCCCCAGGCCCGGCTCGCCCCGAGCTTGTCCTGCACCAGGCAGGCGGTCGAGGGGAACATCATGTCGGGGGTGATGGTCCCGACGATGATGAGGTCGACGTCATCGGGCCCGATTCCCCTCCGGTCGAGCGCCTCCTGGGCGGCCGCGGCCGCGAGCTCCGACGTCCCGGTGCCCGGGGCGGCGATCCGCCGTTCCCGAATCCCCGTCCTCTCCATGATCCAGTCGTCGGTGGTGTCGACCATGGACTCGAGATCGTGGTTGCTCAGGACCCGCTCGGGAACGAACCGGCCCACGGAAGTGATCGCCGCTCTTCGTCTCATGCCTTTATCGAGGTGGTTTCGCGACAACAATCTCCAATCCTACGCCGGAGCGCGAAGCCGGGTCAAACCCGGGTCTCGCATCGGGTTGAACCGGAAAGCCTCCCCCGTTAATATCTAGGGTTTCACAGGAGACTCGACAAACCCTTGGCGGCAGCGGCTTTCTACGACCTCGACGGCACCCTGGTGTCCACGAACCTGGTCCATACCTTCGCTTTCTACGCCCGCAACGACCAGGGAATCCTGAAGAGTTTCCGCCGTTCGGCGGCCACGTTCGTGGGGATCCCTCTCTTCGCCGCCGCCGACCTCTACAGCCGCAAAGTCTTCAACGACATCTTTTTCAAGTGGTACAAAGGCCAGTCCGAGGACCGATTGCGGTATCTGGCGGAGGATCTGTTCGAAGAGGTCATCCGACCCGCGATCTACCCGGGCACTCTCGAGCTTCTCGACAAGTCGAGGACCATGGGGCTGCGCCAGGTAGTGGTAACGGGCGCCCTCGACGTCACCATTCAACCGCTCCTCCGCTATCTGGGAATCACCGAGTTCGTCGCCAATCGCCTCGAGTTCGTGGACAACCGGGCGACCGGCCGTTTGAAGCCCCCGGTCATGGCGAGTGCCACCAAGGCCTCCTGGATCCGGATGTACTCGGAGCGCGAGGGGCTCTCTCTCAACGACTGCTACGCCTATGCCGACAGCATGAGCGACCTTCCGATGCTATCGGTGGTGGGACACCCCACGGCGACCAATCCGGACCTGAGGCTGAAGAGCACGGCGCTCCGGCACGACTGGCCCATCGTCCGCCTGAATTGAAGAGCTGGAAAAAAATATGCCTGTTCTCCGCCGCAAGCTCGATCCGGGCACGGTGACCATCGATACGGACTCCGCTCCCCGGCTGATCCATTTCGGGGAGGATTTCTGGGAAGAGGACCTTCCCGTGGGAACTCGGGTCATTTATCCCAAGCCCCCGATCCAGGGCCTTCCCAACACCCGCGGCGCCATCAGGCACGCCATCAACCACCCGCTGGGGTGCGACCCCCTTCACGCGCAGCTCCGCCCGGGAATGAAGGTCACCATCGCCCTCGACGACATCAGCCTTCCGCTTCCGCCGATGAAGACTCCGGAGGTGCGGCAGATCGCGCTCGAGGTGGTGCTGGAGCTTCTCTCCGACCACGGGATCGACGACGTTCACCTCATCGTGGCCAACTCCCTCCACCGGAAGATGACGGAGCGGGAGATGAGGCGGATGGTGGGCTCGGAGATCCACAAGGCCTATTACCCCGACCGGTACTACTGCCACGACGCCGAGAACGAGGACGGGCTGGTAAGCCTGGGGAAGACCCGCCACGGAGAGCACCTCCGGCTGAACCGGAGGGCCTGCGAGAGCGACCTCATCATCTATATAAACATCAACCTGGTGCCGATGGACGGCGGCCACAAATCGGTCACCGTGGGCCTGTGCGACTACGGGAGCCTTCGCTACCACCACGAGCCCCAGACCATCATCGACTCCGACGGCTACATGGACCCGGACCGTTCGGAGCTCAACCGGAAGTGCGCGCGCATGGGCGCTCTGGTCGACGAGCAGCTGAACGTCTTCCACATCGAGACCGTCCTCAACAACCGCATGTACTCCGATCAGCTCGGTTTCCTCGGGAAGAACGAGGACGACTTCACCGAGCTCGACAAGATGAAGCTGAAGGCGACGAAGTGGACGCTCTCGCGCTTGCCGCGGGCGGCGAAGCGCAAGTTCTTCCACAACATTCCCGCCGCGTTCGATCTCATCGCCTGCTACGCCGGAAAGACCGAGCCCGTTCACGAAAAGACGCTCGAGCGCTCGTTCGATCAGTACGCGGTCAAGGTCAAAGGACAGTGCGACATCCTGGTAGTGGGCGTCCCCTTCATCTCGCCCTACAACGTGAACTCGATCCTGAACCCGCTCCTGGTCCAGGTGATGGGCCCCGGGTACCTGTTCAATCTCTACAAAGACAAGCCGCTGGTGCGCAAAGGCGGGGTTTTGATCCTCTGCCACCCCTGCTACGACGAGTTCGACGCCGAGTTCCATCCGAGCTACATCGAGTTCTTCCACCGGCTCCTTCCGGAGACGCGCGACGCCTTCACCTTGAGGGAGAAGTACGAAGAGGAGTTCGCCAGGAATCCGAGCTATATCGAGATGTACCGGCGCGGCAACGCCTATCACGGCGCCCATCCGTTCTTCATGTGGTACTGGGGGGAGAATGGACGGCGCCACCTGAGCAAGATCATCGCCGCGGGCGCGGAGAACCAGCACGTGCCGGAGCTCCTGGGCTGGGATCGGACGGAAACCCTGGCCGAGGCCATCGCCAGCGCCCGGAGCCACCTCGGCCGGTCGGCGGAGATCACGATGCTGCACCTGCCGCCCATCGTCATCCCGCAGGTCGAGTAGTCCCTTGAGCCCTCTCGACCCGCGGAAGTGCTTCGAGGGCCGCAGCATCTTCCTGCTCGGCGGCACCGGATTCCTGGGGAAGGTCTGCCTCTCGATGCTGCTGGACCGGTTCCCCGGCATCGGGCGCGTCTACCTCATGGTGCGGGCCTCGACGGAGGCGGAGAGCGAGAGCCGCTTCTGGGAATCCATCGTGCCCTCACCCGCTCTCGATCCCCTGCGGAATCGATACGGAAAGGGCCTGGAAAAGCTCCTGCGGGAGAAAGTGCAGGTCGTCGGCGGAGACATCACTCACGAGAACCTGGGACTCCCGGACTCGGTCGCGAAGCGCATTGCCGACGAGATCGACATCCTCGTGAACTCTTCCGGACGGGTGACGTTCAACCCTCCGCTCGAGGCCGCTCTCAAGACGAACGTCACCGGGACCCTGAACACCCTCACGTTCGCCAAGAGAATGCGCCGGCCGGCTCTCGTCCACGTGAGCACCTGTTTCGTAGCCGGAAACCGATCGGGCGAGATCTGGGAGAACGAGCCTCTCCTCGGATACTTTCCCCGAAAGGGCGAGGAGATCTCCGAGTTCAGCGTCGAGAAGGAGATCGACGACTGCGAGAGGCTCGCGGCGCGCGTAAGGGACGAATCCCAGGACAAGTCGCTCGCGGACCGCTTCCGCGAGCTCGCGCGCAAGCGCTTCTTCGAGGAGGGCCGCGACCCTGACGACGAGAAAGCCCTGGGGCTCGCCATCGCCCGCGAGCGCAAGAACTGGATCCGCTCGCGGCTCACGGAGCTCGGCATCGCCAAGGCGAAGGACTGGGGCTGGCCGAATATCTACACCTACACCAAGAGCCTGGGCGAGCAGCTGGTGGCGGCGGAGGAAGGGGTGGTGCGGGCGATCGTCCGCCCCGCGATCGTGGAGAGCGCCGTCGAGTTCCCGTTCCCCGGCTGGAACGAGGGGTTCACCACCACCGCGCCCCTGGTGCGGATGGCGATGCGGGGTCAGAACATGTTCCCGGTCGCGACCGACGTCATCCTGGACGTCATTCCCGTGGACATGGTGGCCTCGGCGGTGCTGGCGATCACGGCGCAGGCGCTGGTGGAGGAGCCGGAGCTCGTTTTCCAGGTCTCCTCGGGCGACACGAACCCTTCGAGGCTCGGGCGGCTGGTGGATCTCCTCGGGCTCTTCAAACGGCAGCACTTCCGCGGGAAGACGGGTGGCAACCGTCTCCTGAACGAGGTGGCGGCGCGGATGGAGGCGCAGGCGGTCCGGCCGGAGAGCTTCGAGAAGTACTCCCTTCCTCTCCTCCACAAAGCGACGAAAAAGATCTCGGAGGTTCTCGACAAAGTGAGCCCGCGCCAGGCGGGTCCTCTGGCGCCCCTCATCGGCCAGGCGAAGGACGCGGTCGAGCGCTTCGAAGCCTTCACCTGGGAGGGCGAGGAGCACTACCGGACGTTCCGGCCGTTCATCGTCGACAACAAGTACGTCTTTCGCGCCGACAACACCCGTGCGCTCTTCAGCCGGATCGACCCCGGCTCTGGAAAAGAAGGCCGGCTCCTGTTCTTCGAGCCGGAAAAGATCGACTGGTACGACTACTGGCTGAACGTCCACCTCCCCGGCCTCCAGAAATGGGTGTTCCCCAAGCTCGACGAAGCGGAATCGGGAAAGAAGACCCGCCGGATCTATACCTATCGGAACCTGATCGAGCTCTTCGACGCCGCGACCAAGAACCACTCCGGCCGGGTGGCGATGCGGATCGAGAGAAACGGACGGGAGGAGCGCTACACCTTCGCGGATTTCCGCGAATGCGCGCTCCGTGCCGCCGCCTTCCTGAAGACCAAGGGGATCAAGGCAGGCGAGCGCGTTGGCCTCCTTTCCCAGAACTCTCCCGAGTGGGGCATGGCCTACTTCGGCATCGTCCGAACGGGCGCCACCGCCATTCCGCTCGAAAAAGAGAGCGCGACGGAAGAGATCGAGAGGCTCCTTCGTCTGGGGCAGGCGAGCGCCCTCCTGGTGAGCCCGGAGCTCCTCGAAGAGCACCGCGACCTCGAAAAGATGGAAGGCGTTCCCGTTTATTCCTTCGAAGACGTCTTCCGCCTGCTGCCCGAGTCAACGGAGCAGAAGCGCATCGCCGAGCTTCCGGAGACGGTGCAGCCGTCGACGGTGGCCTCCATCCTCTTCACCTCCGGGACCACGGGAAACCCCAAAGGGGTGATGCTCACCCACAAGAACTTCGCGAGCCTGGTGGCGAAGCTCCTCTCGGTCTACGACATCGATCACGACGACGGAATGCTGAGCGTCCTTCCCCTCCACCACTCCTTCGAGTTCACCACCGGGCTCCTGCTTCCGCTCTCGCGCGGAGCGCAGATCGTCTACCTCGACGAGGTGAACGGCGAGAACGTAACCCGCGCGCTGAAGAAGGGTCAGATCACCTGTATCGTCGGAGTCCCGGCCCTCTGGGACCTTCTCAAACGGCGAATCCTCGCGAAATTTCAGGAGCGCTCCCCGCGGCTGGAAGAGATGGTGAACGCGCTCATCGACGCGAACTATCTGCTGCGCGACGAGACCCCGCTGAACTTCGGTCCCCTGCTGTTCTTCCCCATCCACATCGCTTTCGGCGGACGGATCCGTTATCTCATCAGCGGGGCGTCGGCCCTCAGCGAATCGACGCTCAAGACGTTCCGCGGGCTGGGCTTCAACCTCAACGAAGGCTACGGCCTGACCGAGGCCTCCCCGGTTCTCACCGTCACCCGTCCCGAAGGCAAGGTCGTCGCCGGGAGCGTCGGGCAGCCTCTCCCCGGCGTCGAGATCGAGATCCGCGATCCCGACCGGAAGGGCGTGGGAGAGGTCGTCGCCCGA
>DAISKN010000266.1:0-8664 GCA_036820975.1 Acidobacteriota bacterium
GGGCGACGTCGGCGACGGAGCCGACGGTGAGGCCGTCCGCTTCCGCCCGGCTCCGGCTGCGGCTCGCCGGGTGCAGGCCGACCCGGACGTCGACGCCGCTGTCCTTCAGGTTGAGCGCGTGGGCGTGGCCCTGGGAGCCGTAGCCGATGACGCCCACTTTCTTCTTGCGGATGATCTCGAGGTCGGCGTCTTTGTCGTAGTAGATCGTGGCCATCTTGTCTCCTTAATTAATGCTCGCGCGCCTCTTCGGCACGCGAGCTCCCCGCGCTCCTCGCGCGGGGAGGATGGGGCCCTCCGGGCCCCGTTGCTTTTCTTCGAATTCCTACGCTGATACTGTCTCCGTGGCCCGGGCCATGGCGACCACTCCCGTCCGGGCCATTTCCACGATCCCGAACGGCCGGAGCACGTCGACCAGGCTCTCGATTTTATCCTCGCTGCCGGTAATCTCGAAGATCAGCGCCTCGGGGCTCACATCCACCACCCGGGCGCGGAAGACCTCCGCGATCTGGAGGATCTCCGAGCGGTTCTTGTGATCCGCGCGCACCTTGATGAGAGCGAGGTCGCGCACCACCGAAGGCAGGTTGGAGACGTCCCTCACCTCGAGAACCGGCGCGACCTTGTAGAGGTTCGCCTCCACCAGCGCCGCGGTGCGGTCGTCGGCGTCGATGACCACGGTGATGTGCGACACCCCCGCCCGATCGGTATGGCCCACGCTCAGGGACTCGATGTTGTACGCCCGACGGCGGAAGAGCGAGGCCACGCGGTCCAGGACTCCGGGCACGTCTTCCACCAGGACCACGAAGGTGCGCGGGCGCTTCGCTTCTACCATTCCGTTTCCTGCCCCGCGAGCGCGGGAAGCGGTCGGCGGATCATGTCGGTGATGCTCTTCCCCGGGGCGACCATCGGATAGACGGTGTCCTCTTTCTCGACGCGGAAGTCGATGACAACGGTCTCGCTCGAGGCGCGCGCGCGGGAGACGACGTCTTCGATCTCCGAGCGCTTCTCCACCCGGAGTCCCAGCAGTCCGTGGGCCTCGGCGAGCTTCACGAAGTCGGGGTTCCTCATCGGCGTCGCGGCGTAGCGCTTGTCGTAGAAGAACTCCTGCCACTGGCGCACCATGCCGAGGTAGCCGTTGTTGATGACGGCAACGTGGAGCTTGAGGCTCTCCTGGGCCGCGGTCGAGAGCTCGGCCGCCGTCATCTGGAACCCGCCGTCCCCCACGATCACCCAGACCTCCTCGCTCGGGCGCGCCAGCTTCGCGCCGATCGCCGCGGGAAGCGCGAACCCCATGGTTCCGAGCCCGCCCGACGTGATGAGCTTTCGAGGATGGTCGTGCTTGTAGTACTGCGCCTCCCACATCTGGTGCTGGCCCACGTCGGTCACGACCAGCGCGTTTCCTTTGGTGAGGTTCCAGAGGTCGCTGACCACGTGCGCGGCGTAGAGGTGGCCGCTCTCGGGAAGGCTCTGGATGTCCCGGACGGCCGTGTCCCCTTTGAGCTCGTCGATGAATCCGTGCCAGGAGCCGAGATCCTGGGACGCCGCCCGAGGCAGCAGATCCCGGAGGCTTTTCCCGAGATCGCCGACGAGGGCCACGTCCACTCGGACGACCTTGTTGACCTCGGAGGGGTCGATCTCGAGGTGGATCTTCTTCGCGCCGAGAGCGTACTGGGAAGGATCGCCCACCACCCGATCGTCGAACCGCATACCCACGGCGATGAGGAGGTCGGACTCCTGGATGGCCCGGTTCACCCAGGCTTCGCCGTGCATTCCCATCATTCCCAGGTTCAGGGGATGGGTCGCGGGAAAGCCGCCGATTCCGAGGAGCGTCATGGCGACCGGGATTCGGGTCTTCTCGACGAGCTCGCGAAGGAGCGGCATCGCGCCCGAGAGCATGACTCCACGGCCGGCGAGGACCAGGGGCTTTCGAGCCGCCGCGATCATCGAGAGGGCGCGCTCTATGTCCTCGGCGGTGTAGCCGCGCCGCGGACCGCGCGGGCGAATCTCGATCGGGGTCAGGTCGCGCTCGTACTCGATCTCGCGCTGCTGGGCGTCCTTGGTGATGTCGACGAGAACCGGGCCGGGGCGGCCGCTTTTCGCGATCGCGAACGCCTTGCGGATGGTGGGCGCGATCTCTTCCGTGCGGGTGACGAGAAAGTTGTGCTTGGTGATGGGGAGAGTGACCCCGGTGATGTCCGTTTCCTGGAACGCGTCCGTGCCGAGAACGCGGCTGGGGACCTGCCCGGTAATGCAGACCACGGGCGAGGAGTCCATCATCGCCGTCGCGATTCCGGTGACGAGGTTCGTCGCCCCCGGCCCCGAGGTCGCCATCGCGACGCCCACCTCGCCCGAGGCGCGCGCGTAGCCGTCCGCCATGTGCGAAGCGCCTTGTTCGTGGCGCACCAGAACGTGATGGATGGTCGAGTCCAGCAGGGCATCGTAGACCGGGAGGATGGCGCCGCCGGGATAGCCGAAAACGTAGCGGACGGACTCCTGCTCGAGCGCATCCCAGACGATGCGGGCCCCGGTGCGTTTCATCCCGGGCATTTTACCGACCGGTAAGTAACTCGTCAAGCGAGTCCAGGTAAACCTCCATGACAGAGAGAGTTGACTTGCCGGCGCCGAAGTCGGAAACTCCGGGACCATGACGACCAGGACGCTCGGCATCGGGTTCATCGGGAGCGGTTTCGTCACCCGGTTTCACATCCAGTCCTTCGTGGCCGTTCGCGATGCCGAGGTCCGCGGCGTCTGGAGCCCGAACGCGGCGCACGCGGGAGAAGCCGCCGCGCTCGCGCGCGACCTGGGTGTCGGCGAGGCGCGGCCCTTCGAATCGATCGCGGGCATGGTCGCCGATCCTTCGATCGACGCGATCTGGATCTGCGGACCCAACCACCAGCGGATCGCCAACATGGAGGCGATCCTCGAATCTCTCGAGGCGAAGCGGGGCGAGCTCGTCGGCATCGCCTGCGAAAAACCCCTCGCACGCAACGTCGCCGAGGCGAAGCGGATGCGCGGTCTCGTGCATCGCGCCGGGGTCCTCGACGGGTACCTGGAGAATCAAGTCTTCTCCCCCGCCGTGGTCCGAGGGAAAGAGCTTCTTTGGGCTCGCGGAGCCCGGCTCGCCGGGCGGCCCTACCTGGCCCGCGCCGCGGAAGAGCACAGCGGTCCCCACGCTTCGTGGTTCTGGAGGGGCGACCTCCAGGGCGGCGGCGTCCTCAACGACATGATGTGCCACTCCATCGAGACCGCTCGGTTCCTCCTCACGGATCCGCGGAAGTCCCGAACCAGCCTGCTCCCGAAGAAGGTGACGGCTCAGATCGCGTGCCTCAAGTGGCAGAGACCCGAGTACGCCCGAAGACTGATGGCGGCCTACGGCGTGGACTACGAGAGATCTCCCTCGGAGGACTTCGCCCGGGCGCTCCTCGAGTACGTGGACGACGCCGGCGAGCCCCTGATCGTCGAAGCCACGACCTCCTGGAGCTACGTCGGGCCAGGGCTTCGCCTGTCGATGGAGCTCCTCGGGCCCGAGTACTCGATGAACGTCAACACGCTCTCGACCGAGCTTTCTCTGTTCTTCAGCCGGGAGCTGAGGCAATCGTCCGGCGAGGACCTCGTCGAGAAGCAGAACGCCGAGCTCGGCCTCATGCCGGTCGTGACGGACGAGACCGCGTCGTACGGGTACGTGGACGAGAACCGGCACATGGTGCGCTCGTTCCTCCGTGGCGAGCGCCCGCGGGAGAATTTCGACGACGGCGTGAACGTGACCGAGCTTCTGATGGCGGCGTACATGAGCGCCGAGCGAGACGCCGCCGTCGATTTTCGGAGCGCTCCGCTCGACGATTTCGTGCCCCAGGTCGCCCGCGGCCTCTGGAACCCGCGGCGTTAGTCGATTCGGCGCGCCGAGCGAATCCGGACGGGAGGCGTGAGCCGCTGCTCCTCGCGGGGCGAGGCCTGGATCTTCCGAACCACGTCCATCCCCCGCACCACCCGTCCGAACGCGGCGAAGCCCTGCCCATCGAGGTTGCGCTTACCCCCGAAGTCGAGCTCCGGCTGGTCGCCGATGCAGATGAAGAAGCTCGAGGTTGCCGTGTCGGCCTCGTCGCGCGCCATGGAGATCGTCCCCTCGAGGTGAGAGAGTCCAGTCGAGCTCGTCCGCTCGAGGGGAATGGGAGAGCGCCCCTCGCTCTTTCGAGCCTCAGCGACGCTCGCCTGAACGACCTCGATCTTGACGTCGTTCTGCGGCTGGTTGTCCGGCGTCACCGTGCGATGAAACTGCCCTCCATCGTAATGGCGGCTGTCGACATAGTGAAGGAAGTTCTTCGACGTAACCGGCGCCCGCAAGCTGTCGATCTCGATCTCGATTTCCCCGATTTCGGTGGTGATTACGACCCGGACGTCGTTCTGTCCGAAGGGGAAAACGCCGAGCAGCAGCACCATCGTTTGGAATGGCATGGTCTTTTGCTGATGACTGTTGAGCGGATGACTGACGACTGCTTCAAAACCTGAAAAGCTTCGTGAGCTTGACCGCGAACGTCCGGCTTTGCAGCAGCGGAAACCCACTGACGTCGGTTTCCCTCCCGTCCGTATAGACCACGAAGAAGTCGCTTCCCGGCTCGTACTCCCACCGGAGCCGCACGCTCGTCGAGAGCGAATCGCTCGAGGAGTTGTACTGGATGAAGGTCATGACCGCCGTTCTGGGGCTGAGAGTCCAGTTGAAGCGGGTGCTCACCAGATCGGTGCGGAACTTCCCCTGCGGCAGGTCGACCCAGTTGAAGCCGAGGCTCGGCTCGATCGAGAACTTCGGAGAGACCTCGATCCGTCCGACGTAGGCGATCTCGTCCCGCTCGCCTCCGAAAAACGTACCGGTCCGGACGAGGAATTCGCCAGGGACCGGCCTTTGCGGGCCGATACGGTAGACGAACCTCACGTCCTCGAAATCGTACCCTCCGATCGGAAGAATGACCCCCTCCGAGATCTCGAACTCTTCCGGCAGGAACTCGTACTGGCGGTTGTAGTCGACGCGCACTTCGTCGCCTACCTGGAACTCGGTGGCGAACCGGCCTTGAAGCCGCCTTGTCTCCAGGATTCCGCCCGGCTCGCCTTCGATGTAATCGATCTCGCCTTGAAGGACGAAGCGGCGGATGGCCGCGATCGAAGGCCGGGGGCTGTAACGCGCCTGGGCGAAGTTCCGGCGAAACGCTTCCCGGCTGAGAAACCCGAGCTCGGGTTTGAAGCTCTCTCCCACCAGGAGGTGCTGGAGCTGCAGACCGAATCGGTCGCCGCCGTAGTCGAGCTGCCCGCGGTAGCTGGCGTCGTTTCCGGACAGCACACCTCCCGATGCGAGGGACGTCCGGGTGACGGTATAGAACGCGTTGACGCGCAGGTTGGTGAAGAAGGAGAAGTTGGCGTCGACCCCGAGCAGGCTGTTGGCGTCGGCGCCGGCGGTGGGCGAAGTCGTTCGATGGGTCGCGAGAACTCCGATATCGCTCCGGCCGAAGACGTCCCGCCTCAGGCGAAAGACGCTGAAGTTCGTGGGGTCGATCGCCGTCCCGTCGACTCCGCGGGTCTGGATGTTGAGCGCGCCGACTCGGTAGGCGCCCGCTCGTCCGGTGAGCCGCGCTCCGGTGAGAATCGGATCGATGCCCGACTCGGTCAAGCCGATGCGGCGACTGAAGAACGGGATGGGAGTGAGCTCGGTGTCGTCGTCTCCGGGATTGTTGCGGCCTCCCCCGCGGAGCTCGACCCCGCCGAAGGTGAAGATGTTCTGACCCTCCAGGAAGAACTCGCGCTTCTCGGGAAAGAACAGGCTGAAGCGGGTGAGGTTCACCTGTTCCTGGTCTTCCTCGACCTGAGCGAAGTCGGTGTTGTAGGTGAAATCGGTGACCAGTCCCTGGGTCAAGCCGTACTTGACGTCGACTCCGGCGTCCCCGTCGAAGTCGTTCACCTGCGGAGGGTCCAGATTCTGGTTCGTCACCACCGAGGTGATGCCGTAGGGCTTGACCTCGAGGCTTCGCGAGCCGGAAGGGGTCTCGATCCCGACGAGAGTCGCGGCTTCGGAGAACTTGTAGATGCCGCGGAAGCGGTGCGAAGCCGAGACCGGAGAGAGGAACGTCTCCTCGTTTTTCCAGCGGATGGAGCGTCTCAGATTGAAGCTCCAGACCTGATCGCGCCCCTCGCGGTAGCGGAGCGACTTGAAGGGGATGGCGATCTCGACCATCCAGCCCTGGTCGAAGACCGACGCCTTCACGTTCCAGACGGTGTTCCAATCCTGGTTGTTGGTCTGGCCCTCGTCCCCCACCGCCTGGTCCCGGAGCGCTCCGAGGGGATTCGTCTGGAAGAAGAATCCGTTGCGCCTGTCGTAGAACGTATCGAGCACCAGGGTGACGTTCTCGTTCTGGAAGATGTTGAAGTTGTCCCGCCGCATCTCGTTGATGACCATTCTTTCCGGGTGGCTGTCCCAGCAGCGCGCGCTCACGTAGACGTTCTCCTCGTCGAAGAACACCCAGGCCTCGGTCTTCTCGGTCGCGGGCTCCCCTTCCCGCGGCTCCTGCTGAACGAAGTCGCTCATCGGGGGGACGCGGGCGTATACCGCGTCGTCGAGCTTTCCGTCGAGGACCAGCGGCTCTTCGATCCGCGTCGCTCGCAACGTGACTCGTCCCGCCTCGTCCCTGGCGATCACCGCGGGCGCCACGGGCGCCGGCGGGCCGTGGATGACCACGGACCCCGGGCGAGCGGGAGGCTCGCCTTGCGCTCGAAGCTCGATCGGGAAGAAGACGACTGCCGCGGCGAGGCAGAAGAGGACGCTAGAATGACCCGGAGGCGGCATCAATCTTGGATTCTAGCAAGGCTTCGTTCGAATCGGTCTATCCGCGTGGATTCCTCGTCGACGCGGGTTCCCCCGAGGCTCTGGAGCAGTACGCGCGCAATCGGGGATGGCTCGTTCCCGCGGAGACGCTCCTCGGGGTCACGAAGGCCGGCGAGGGCAACATGAACCTGACGCTCCGGCTCGTAACGACGGACCGGAGCTTCATCCTCAAGCAAGCCCGCCCCTGGGTCGAGAAGTACCCCTCGATCGCCGCGCCCGCGGGGCGCGCGCTGGTCGAGGCCGGCTTCTACCGCGCCGTCTCCTCTCGTCCCGCGATCCGAGCCGCGATGCCCGCGCTCCTGGGGGAGGATCCGGATTCCGGAGTCATCGTCCTCGAGGACCTGGGCGAAGCGCAGGATTTCACAGGGCTCTACCGCGGCGAGCGCCTCGCCGAGCCCGATCTCGAAACGCTCGTTTCCTATCTCGCCGAGCTCCATCGTCCGTTCGCGGAACGGGAGCGACTTTTCGAGAACCGGGAGATGCGGGCCTTGAACCACGAGCATATCTTCCGTCTTCCGCTCGCGCCCGGGAACGGCCTCGACCTCGACCGCATCACTCCCGGGCTCGAGGCCGCGTCGCGGGAGCTCTCGGGGGACGAGGCGTACGTCTCGCGGGTGCGCGAGCTCGGTGAGCTCTACCTCGAGGACGGAGCCTCCCTGGTGCACGGCGACTTCTTTCCCGGAAGCTGGCTCCGATCGGCCGGGGGGATTCGCGTCATCGATCCCGAGTTCTGCTTCCTGGGAAACGCGGCATTCGACTTGGGGGTGCTGCGCGCGCATCTGCACCTTTCTCGACAGCCGGAGCTCGCCGAAAGGGCCTTCGCGCTCTACGGCGCGGAGCCGGAGCTCGCCGCGACGGCGAATGGCTTCGCCGGGGCCGAGATCATGCGTCGCCTTATCGGAGTGGCGCAGCTTCCCCTGCAAGCGGGGCTCGAGGAGAAAAGAGAGCTCCTCGCGCTGTCGAAAGCCCTGATGTAAGCTCCCCACTTCGAAGAGGAGACGAGCCGATGCAAACCCCGCGAGCCTTCCTGGCGCTTTCCGCGATTCTGGCCTTGACGCAATGCGCTTCCCCGCCGGCGCAGGAGCCCGCGGATCTCGTGCTCAAGAACGGCAAAGTCGTCACCGTGGACGAATCCCGCCCGGAGGCGAACGCCGTCGCGGTGCGAGGAGGAATCCTCGTCGCCGTCGGCAGCGACGAGGAGATCGAAGCCTTCGTCGGTCCCGAGACCGAAGTCCTCGATCTCGAGGGCCGCCTCGCCATTCCGGGTTTCATCGAGGGGCACGGGCACTTCATGGGTCTCGGAAACGCGAAGATGATCCTCGACCTCACGAAGGTCAAGGACTGGAACGAGATCGTCACCATGGTGGGCGAGGCGGCGAAGACCGCGGAGCCCGGCGCCTGGATCCAGGGCCGCGGATGGCACCAGGAGAAGTGGGCCTCGCCTCCCCCCGGCGCGGTGGAAGGCCTTCCGCTCCACATCGGCCTGAGCGAAGTATCGCCGGAGAACCCGGTGATTCTCACCCACGCGAGCGGCCACGCCGGCTTCGTGAACGCGAAGGGGGCCGTGGACCTCGCGCGGTACTTCGCGCAGGCCGAAGAGGGCTCGGTCTACCCGACGCACGACGCCTGGAGCCGCCAGATCACCTGGGGCAACCGGCGCGTCAGCGGCGGGGTGATCAACCCCGACGCGAATGCGTGGCGCACCGGCGTCACCTGGGGCGCCAGCGAAGACGTCGACGGCGCCAACATCGTCTGGGGCACCGCCTGCGGCGACGAGTGCTTCAACATCGTGTGGGGCACCA
>DAISKN010000267.1:0-8654 GCA_036820975.1 Acidobacteriota bacterium
ATTCTCGGAATCGCGGTGACGCTGTGGTTCCTGAATCGCAAGAGCCCGTTCGCCTTCCTCGCGGGAATCGGCGCCGTCACCACCCTCGCCTGGCTGACCGGTCTGGTGCCCGTGCCCGAGAGCTGGTTTCGTCCTCCCGATTTCGAGAGCGTCTTCTTCAAGCTCGACATCATGGGCGCGCTCCAACTCTCGCTGCTTCCGGCGATCATCGGAATCCTGTTCACCGATCTCTTCGATTCCATTTCGACGTTCATGGGGGTCTCGATGTCCGCCGGGATGCTGGACGAGGAGGGAAACCCCAGGAACCTGAAACAGGGCCTCGTCGTCGACTCCCTGGCCACGCTGGGCGCCGGTCTCTTCGGGACCTCGTCGGGGACCGCCTACATCGAGAGCGCCGCCGGGATCAACGCCGGGGCCCGGACCGGGCTCGCGTCGGTGGTGACCGCGCTCTGTTTCCTCCCCTGCTTCTTCGTGGCGCCGCTCGCGGGCGCGGTTCCCGCCTACGCCACCGCGCCCGTCCTGATACTCGTCGGCGCCATGATGTTCCGCAGCGTCGCCGCCATCGACTTCAGCCGGTTCGAGGACGTGTTCCCCGGCTTTCTGACGGTGGTGCTCATTCCGCTGACGTTCTCCATCACCCAGGGGATCCTCTGGGGCTTCGTCGCCCACGTGGGCCTCTATCTCATCGCGGGGCGGCGGCGGGAGGTGAAGCCGGCGATGTACGTCCTCGCCGTCATGGCGATGGGGCTCCTGGTCCTCGAGCACGGCCGCTGGCAGTAGGGGGAGTCGAGATCGGGCCGCCGGGAACTGTGAAATAATCCGCGGGTGACGAGACCGTCCCTGTTTGCCCCGCGCGTGATCGGACTACTGGTCGCCGTCCTCCTCTTCCTCGGCCTTCCGCTGGTCGTTCAGTTCTACACCGACTGGCTCTGGTTCGGTGAGGTCGGCTATCAATCGGTTTTCCTCCGCACTCTGACGACGAAAGCGACGGTTTCCGCCCTGGTGTTCCTCGCCTCGTTTCTCGTCCTCGCCGTGAACCTCCGACTCGCGTTCGCGACGCTGAAACGCCGCGAGTTCGAGATCCTCACCCCCGACGGGCCGCGCTCGATCACCGTGGATCCGGGACGACTCCGCCCGCTGACGTTCGTGGTCGCCGCCATCGCGGCCTTTCTGATGGCGTCCTTCGGGTCCGCGCACTGGATGGAGTGGCTGTTCTTCTGGAACTGGACGCCGTTCGGGGAGACGGATCCCATCCTCGGCTGGGATATCGGCTTTTTCGTCTTCCGTCTCCCGCTTCTCCAGTTCGTCCACCAGGTCGCCCTCGGGCTGGTCGTGCTCTCGATCGCCGGGGTGGTGGGGACCCACGTATTCGCCGGCAACCTGGGAGTCGACGCGCGCCAGGGCTTCTTCGCGCACCGCTCGGCGATACGGCATTTGTCGGCGCTCGCGGCGGCGCTGCTCCTGGTACTCGCCTTCGGCGCCTGGCTCGGCGTGCCCGCGCTCCTCACCGGCTCTTCGGGGATACTCCAGGGAGCGTCGTACGTCGACGCGCACGCGGGAATTCCCGCGCTCCGCGCGCTCATGGTCGCGGCGATCCTGGGTGCGCTCCTCGCCGCCGCCCAGCCGTTCCTTCGGGGTTACCGGCCCATCGGCGCGGCGATCGGTCTCTATCTCGCGGTCTGGATCGGAGGCGCCCTCTACGGCGCGGTGGTGCAGCGCTTCGTGGTCGCGCCCAACGAGCAGGTCCGGGAGACTCCGTTCATCGCCTACAATATCACCGCCACCCGGGCGGCGTTCGCCCTCGACCAGGTGGAGGAGCGCCAGCTCACCGGCGACGCGATCCTCACCCGCGAATCGATCGACGCGAACGCCGCGACTCTCGGAAACGTCCCGCTCTGGAATCACCAGCCCCTTCTCGATACCTTCGGCCAGCTCCAGGAGATCCGCACCTACTACGACTTCGTATCCGTCGACAACGACCGATACCGCATCGACGGCGAGTACCGGCAGATCATGCTCTCCGCGCGCGAGCTGAATTCCGAGAGCCTTCCGAGCCGGACGTGGATCAACGAGCGGCTCACGTTCACCCACGGCTACGGCCTCACCCTCGGACCCGTGAACCAGGTCACTCCCGAGGGGCTCCCGGTGCTCTTCCTCAAGGACCTTCCGCCGGTGTCGAGCGTCGACCTCGAAGTCACCCAGCCGGCGCTCTACTTCGGGGAGCTCTCGAACGACCACGTCTTCGTACGCACCGCGACCGAGGAGTTCGACTACCCGCGGGGCGACGATAACGTCTTCGCCAGCTACGAGGGGACGGGAGGCGTCGGCCTCGGCGGACTACTGCGGCGCCTGCTCTTCGCCATCCGTTTCCGCTCCACCGATACCCTGCTCTCGCCGGCGCTCACCGCGGAAAGCCGCGTGCTCATGCACCGGCGGATCGGGGAGCGGGTGTCCCGAATCGCGCCCTTCCTCACGTTCGACCGGGACCCCTACCTGGCAATCGACGAAGGCCGGCTGCTGTGGGTGCAGGACGCCTACACCACGACCGCGCGCTATCCCTACTCGACGCCCATCGGGAACATCAACTACATCCGCAACTCGGTGAAGGTCACCATCGACGCCTATCACGGCACGACGACGTTCCACGGGATCGATCCGCGCGACCCGATCTCCGCCACCCTGGGGAAGATGTTCCCCGACCTCCTCCGTCCCCTCGAGGCCATGCCCGAAGGCCTGCGCACCCGCCTTCGCTACCCGCAAGGCATCTTTCAGCTCCAGTCCACGATGTTCTCCGTGTTCCACATGACCAACCCCGCCGTCTTCTACAACAAGGAGGACCAGTGGGAGGTGCCCGCCATCGATCAGGGTGGTCAGCCGGTGCGCATGGAGCCCTATTACACCATCATGAAGCTGCCGGGTGAGGCTGGCGCGGAGTACATCCAGATGCTCCCCTATACGCCTCGGCAGAAGGACAACCTCGCCGCCTGGATGGTCGCGAGAAGCGACGGGGAGCACTACGGAAAGCTCATGGTCTTCCAGTTCCCCAAGCAGACGGTGGTTTACGGTCCGCGGCAGATCGCGGCGCGAATCAGCCAGGACCAGGTGATCTCACCCCAGATCACTCTCTGGAATCAGCAGGGCTCGGAGGTGATCCAGGGGACGCTTCTCGTGATTCCCATCGAGGAGTCGCTCCTCTACATCCGCCCGCTCTACCTCCGCGCCGCCGGTGGACGGATTCCCGAGCTGAAGCGGGTCATAGTCGCGTACCAGAACCAGATCGTCATGGAGGAAACGCTCGAAGAGGCGCTCGAGCGCATGTTCCCCCACGGCGGCGAGCCGCGCCCGGCCGCGGCTCCCCCGCTCACCACGGGACTCGGCGCCCCCGAGGCGCCG
The DNA here is from genome assembly GCA_036820975.1 of Acidobacteriota bacterium. Taxonomy (GTDB): domain Bacteria; phylum Acidobacteriota; class Vicinamibacteria; order Marinacidobacterales; family SMYC01; genus DAISKN01. The sequence continues at coordinate 3,394 of DAISKN010000267.1, forward strand.
GAAGCCGAGGCCACTTTCGATCTGGCGGGGCAGGCGCGCGAGCACTACCGCCGGGCCATCGAGGCCCAGCGGCGCGGCGACTGGGCGCTCTACGGCGAAGAGATCCGCAAGCTCGGCGAGGTCCTCGAGCGACTGGGCCCCGAGCGCCGCTGATCGCCATCCCGCCCGAGACGCCGGGTCGAGCATTCCGGGGGGTACCGGCGGCCGCGAGACGGCCGAGGTCCCCTTCCCGAAGCGTCGCGATCTCTTTACCTGACCGGCAAATCGGTTTACCATACCGCCAAAGCGGGGGACCCTCATTGCCGCGTAGACTGCAGTTCGCGGCGCGCTCGTCGTCTCACCCGGTGGAGCTCGAGCGCGCCCTCGAAAGACTCGCCTCGACCGCCGACGCGGTGTTCCTGCGCGAGCCCGCGATCGACCCGAGCACTCCGGAGACGTCGGACCTCGATCTCCTGGTCTTCGGTCGCGTGGACGATCTCCTTCCCGAGCGAATATTCGGACGATCCTCGGAACGTCCCATCGACGTCATCTGGCTTCCGTCCGGAAACCTCGACGATCCCGAGGCGTTCGCGAAACAAGGCGTTCTCCCGCACCGGCTGCTCAGCTCGAGGGCGGTCCACGACCCGACCCGGAGGTTCGAAGAGCGAATGCGTCTCGTCGAAGCGGCGATGTTCGAGCCCAGCGTCCAGAGCGAACGCCTCGGCGCCTTTCTCGACCTCGGCTTCCTGACCGTCCGGGAGACCGGGATCACCCGGGACTTCCCGCCTCTCGCGCTCTTCTATCTGCACATGGCCTATGCGGCGCTCATCGCCGCACTCGGCGACTCGACCCGGACCCTCTGCCCCAACGTCTACACCCGGCCGTTCGACTACGCCCCTGGCCTCGAAGACCTCACGCGCCTGCGGCTGGTCGGGCCCTTTCTCTCGGCGCTCCGCCTCGAGGTCGAGCTCGGCCGCGTCATCGATGCCCTTTGGCGTGTGCACCGGGTGGTCTCCAGCCGATTCCCCGAGCCGTCCTGGCCCGACGCCGTCCGCTCGTCGACCCGGTACGAGTACCGCTACTTCCTGAACCGGGAAGAGGCCGCGTGGCGCATCGCCGCGGCTTCCGAAATGGCGCGGCGCGGGAGCCCGGCGAACGCCGTCTTCTACCTTCGCCTCCTCGCCTACTCCCTCGCCCGCATCCCGTCGGTGCACCGGCACGCGCTCGAGGGCGAGGACGCCTCGTTTCTCCGGCCGCGCCACGCGATGGGTCCGGAGCTCCGGGCGCTCTGTCCCGAGATCCTGGCCGACCTCGGGCTCATTCTCGGCGACGAAGCGACACCGGCGCAGGTGAGCCGGACGCTCGAAGACATCCTGCGGCTGAAAGCCGAAACTCTTCTCCACCTCGAGTCGAGAGGTATCTCCCCTCCCGCGCTTCGAGAGTGGAGCCCGTTCGTTCCAGCACCCAGGCTCTGAAGGAGGGCCTCGCGTATGTCCAAGACCGATGAGCTCTGCGATCACTGCCGAACCAAGATCGACTCGGTGTTCAATCCGGCCACCGGCACGAGGACTCTGGAGCTCATCGCCGGCCAGCGCCTCGTCACCGAGTGCTGTTTCGTCGCCGACGAGATCCACTTCACCGGGAACGGCCAGATCGTCTTCGCGCCTCAGAAAAAGGAGAGCGAGTACTGCCGCGAGTGCTTCGTCATCTGCCGCAAGCTCGTGGTCAAGGGCGGAAACAAGCCCGGCGGCTTCAATCCCTGCGGTCCGGACGATCCAGGCTCGGATTACAACAACAACAACGCCATCACCTGGTTCGATCGCCTCACGGCGGCCGCCGCCGGCGCCGACGCGTCCAAGGCGCCCGACGGGACGTCGCACGACAAGAACGTCTGGTCCGACGTGGGCCAGGGCAGTCCCCACGGCGCCGATGGAGGAGACGGCAACAACGGCGCGAAGGGAAACACGGGGTCTTCCGGCAGGAGCGCCCCCAATTTCGCCATCCTCGCCCTCGAAGTCGAGATCGGAATCGGCGACAACCTGACCATCGACTTCGACGGACAGAACGGCGGAAAGGGCGGCAAGGGACCGGCGGGCGGCGACGGCGGCGACGGAATGGGCGGCCGCGATGGATCCTCCGACACCACCTGGCCGGGGACCGGCTGCGACCGTCAGCCCGGCAACGGAGGAAACGGCGGGGACGGCGGCTTCGGCGGCGAAGGAGGTGACGGCGGAGCGGGTGGGCGCGCCGGGACCATCACGGTGGTGAGCACCGCCCCGAATATCGCCGGCTCGGGTGTTTTCCTCGGCGGCAAAATCCACTACGTCAACGACGGAGGGGACGGCGGCGAAGGGGGAAAGGGCGGAAAGGGCGGAAAGAAAGGGACGGGCGGAAGGAAGGGGGTAAAGACGTCGGAATGCGACGAGGCCCAGAACGGCAGTGACGGCGAAGGGTTCCTGACGCTCGAAGCCGACAAGGGCGCAACCGGGCCGCACGGCGGGGGTGGATCGCTCGGGTTCGAGGAAGTCAAGACCGGGACCTGCGCTGACGCCATTCCCCTGCCGACGCTGTCGGTATCGAGCGTCACTCCCAATAGCGGCACGCGGGGAGCGTCGGTCAACGTGACGATCGCCGGAGTGGGCTTCGACCCGGCCGCCACCGCCGACGTCAGCGGGCTCGGCGTCACCGTCTCGAACGTCGTCGTCGTGAACGCGACCACCATCACCTGCAAGTTCGACATCGGGGCGCTCGCGCCGCAGACGCCGCGCGACGTCACGGTGAGAAACAGCCTCATTCACCAGGCGACGCTCACCGGGGGGTTCTCCGTCGTTCCTTGATGCGGCACCGGGAGCTGGACTCCGCGATCGAGTCGGCAAAGAGCTACGTTCTGGCGCAGGCGCGGGAAGGATTCCCCGAGACCTGTCACGTGATGTTCTTCCCGCGCCGCGCCGGCTTCCGTCTCCTGCGGGAGCGGCAGGCATCGGACGTCTTCGCGCGATCGGTCGTGGCGAGCGTTCTTCTCGACGCGGCGGAGTTGGATGAGGACGCCTCGTTCCAGAGAGCGATCGCGGACGCCGCCCGGCGGGAAGCATCCTACGTCGCCGCCGCCAGGCTCGCGGATCGGGCGGGCGGCTGGAGCTATTTCCCCGACCTTCCCGAGCTTCCGCCCGACCTCGACAGCCTGTCCGCCGCTCTGATCCTCTTCGCACGCGCCGCGCCGGAGAACGTTTCCCTCTGCGACGAGCCCGTCCGGCTCGCCCTCGAGAACGTGCGCTCGACGGGCGCCGTAGAGACATGGCTCATCTCGCCGAAGGACGATCCCAGGCTCCAGCGAACGATGCGGCGCGGAGTCACCCGTTTCTGGGGGAACGAGACCGACGTGGACGTCTGCGCCCGGTTCTACCACGCCCTCCGGGTGCGCGACTCCGCTCGCCACAGCGAGTCCGTCCGCCGCGGCGCGGAGTACGTCGCGGGGAGGCAGCGAGCGGACGGCGCCTGGGAAGCCTCCTGGTACCACGGCCAGGCGTACGGCGCCGGACTCTGCCTGAGTCTCCTGAGGGCAGTCGGGACGCGGGAGGAGTCCGTCAGACGCGCCGTTGAGTTCCTGAGGGCCGGCCAGCATGTCGACGGAGGCTGGACGGTCTTCGGGGAGACCGACCCGCAGGAAACGGCGCTCGCGCTTTGGGCCTTGGGAGACTCCGCGCCGGAGCCGGTCATCGAGAAGGCGATCGCTTGCATCCTCGATTACCAGACGCGCGAGGGGCACTGGAAAGGCTCGCCGTGGATCCAGATGAACGTGGGACGGGCGCGCGGACTCTCCGGGCCCACACTCTCCTACTCCAGCGCGACCGTCACCGCGGCCTTCTGCTTGAGAACGCTCCTCTGGGCGCGCCGACGGCTCTCGACTCGGTCATAGCCTCGCTCGCAACCGGCGCCCATCCGCCGGCGGGCGTCTCGGCCGCACTCAGGTCGGCCGAGAGCGCGCGCCGCGGGAGTCTATTTCCGCGTCCGCCGGACTGCGAGGGCATGGACATCCGCTCGTTCGACCCCGGCGGAGTCGACGTTCGAGACCGGCGCGATTCCGAAGAAGCGTCCGTCGCGTCCGCCGCTGTGCACCTTGACGACGCCGACTCCGGGCGTCGTGCCAGTGCTGACGTGGGGGTCGGCCGTCAGCGGATTGGGACCGCGCAGCGACATGTAGATCCGCGTCCCCTGGGGCGACGGGAAGAGTAGATCGGGCGTGGGATCGTCGCTCACCCCTCCCACGAGGTCGATGCGGTTCACGATCTCGTCGTCCCCGGTGTCCACCACGAATATGAAATTCCTGCCCCGATCGGCGATCCAGAGGTAGCGCCCGTGCGCCGCCAGCGCCGCCCCGTGAGTGTCGGCGTGCTCCACGTCCTCGCTGAAGACGACGGTCGGGGCGGGCGAGTTGGGAGGATAGGGAGTCGAGTACCCCGTCGAGGGCAGCGCGTACAGGTCCGCCTCGTACACGTTGGTCGGCGTCCCTCCTCCCGAGTCGATGTACATCTTGCCGGCCGTCTCGGCCCCGAGGCAGCCGTTGGGATGAATGGCATCGCGGTCGTATTCGGCCACGATTCTCATGGGAGTCGCCTTGCTGTCCACGACGAAGAGCCCGCCGCCGCGCAGGGTCACGAAAGAGTACCGGCTGGTCGAGTCGATGATGGGGCAGATAGGAGCGTTGTCGGGCCGCAACGCGGGATCCTGGCACGGAAAACCGTTCGGGGTCGTGCAGTTGGCGAGGTCGATCCCCGCGGCGGTATCCAGCACGAACGTATTCGTTCGATAGTTGGTGTTGATCCGCTCGAAGAGCTTCCCGTTCTGGTTGGCGACCGACAAGTAGGTCTGATCGGGCGAGGGAATGGCGAAATGGACCTGACGGGCGCCGCCGTCGCCGACGCTCGTTCGGATGCAATCGACGGGATTCCGCGTGGCGGCGTCGAAGAATACGACGTGTCCCGTCGAGACGAACGAGAGGATGGCGTGCGTGTGGGCGGCATTGAACGCCATCATGTGCGGGCGCACCGGATTCACCCCGGTCTTGGCCATGCACAGGGCGCTCGCGTCCCCCGCGAGGTCCACGATCTCCGGAACCGCCGTCGACGGCCGCGCCTCGATCTGCCGGCCCTGCCAGATGAAGATCCTTCCGCCGTAGGTCAACCCCGGCGAGTTGGATTGATCGATGGCCCAGACTTCGTGGTGGCCGCCGTTGTGGTGACCGTTGTGGTGACCGTTGTGGTGACCGTTGTGGTGACCGTTGT
>DAISKN010000268.1:0-8631 GCA_036820975.1 Acidobacteriota bacterium
TCGCTGCTTCGGCCGCAACGGCCGCCGAACGAGCCGACGATCTCAAGGAGGCCGCGTCCGCCCAGGTGGGGGAGATGGCGAAGCTCACCCAGGTCATGGTCGACAAGATCTTCAGCTTCGGTGAGCTGGGCTTCCAGGAAGTCGAGACCTCGCGCTATCTCGTGGCCCTCCTGCGGGAGCACGGGTTCACCGTCGAGGAGGGAATCGCCGGCATCCCCACCGCCTGGATGGCGAGCTGGGGCTCGGGAAAGCCGGTCATCACCTTCGGGAGCGACATCGACGGCATACCCAAGGCTTCGCAGAAGCCGGGAGTCGCGTACCACGACCCTCTCATCGAGGGGGCGCCGGGGCACGGAGAGGGCCACAACTCGGGCCAGGCGGTGAACGTGACCGCGGCGATCGTGCTCAAGCGGATCATGGAGCGCGAGAAGATCCCGGGCACGCTGAGGCTCTGGCCGGGCGTCGCCGAGGAGCTCGTCGCGTCGAAAGCCTGGTTCATCCGCGCCGGCTACTTCAAGGACGTCGACGTCTGCATCTTCACCCACGTGGGAAACGACCTCACCACCCGCTGGGGAACGGGGAGCGGAAACGGCCTGGTCTCGGTGGAGTACATGTTCCGCGGCGAGTCGGCCCATTCCGCCGGAGCTCCCTGGCGCGGTAGGAGCGCCCTCGACGCGGTCGAGCTGATGAATACCGCGATGAACTTCCGCCGCGAGCACCTGCGCCTCGCTCAGCGCTCGCATTACGTGATCACCAACGGCGGCGATCAGCCGAACGTCGTGCCTTCCGAGGCGTCCGTCTGGTATTACCTGCGGGAGCTCGACCAGCCCGATATCAAGAAGCTCTTCGACATCGCGAACAAGACGGCGAAAGCGGCCGCGGAGATGACGGATACCGAGGTGAGCTGGCGCATCCTCGGGACCGCCTATCCCCAGCACTTCAACAAGGTCGTCGCCGAGACGATGTGGAAGAACATCGAGAAAGTCGGCCTTCCCCAGTGGAGCGAGGCCGATCAGAAGCTCGCGAAGGCGCTCCAGAAGGAGCTCGGGGTCAAGGAGGAAGGTCTCAAGACCGAGCTCGGGAAGCTGGAGGAGCCGGAGCCCGAGGACCGCAGAATGGGCGGAGGCTCGGACGACATCGGAGACATCACCTGGAACGTGCCTACAGTGACGCTGCGGTTCCCCTCGAACATCCCCGGCGGACCCGGCCACCACTGGGCGAACGCCATCGCCATGGCGACCCCCATCGCCCACAAGGGCGCGACCGCGGGAGCGAAAGTCATGGTGATGACCGCCCTCGATTTCTTCACCAGCCCGGAGCTGGTTCAGCAGGCCTGGGACTACTTCAAGAACGTCCAGACGAAGGATCACCAGTACACGCCGTTCATCACCGAGAACGATCCACCGCCCACCTTTCTCAACAAGGAGCGCATGGACTCTTTCCGCGAGGAGATGCGGAAGTACTACTACGACGAGACGAAGTACGACAGCTACCTCGAGCAGCTCGGGATTACCTACCCCACGGTGCGGGAGGATACGAAGAGCCAGGAGCCGTGAGCCCCGACGTCAGGGGGATTCCGAGGTCAGGGCGAGCTGCACCGTCACGAGCGCGGCGAGGATGAGGCCGATCAGGAGCACCGCCCAGGTCGACCCGGCGGCGAGCAGTATCAGGATCGTGGCGCCGGCGAATGCGGCGGTGACGAGCGGTCCTCTTTCGAGCGGTCGAACCACGAGCCGGTAGACGCAGAGCACGAAAACCGCGACGGGAACGCCGACCGAAAGACCCGCCGCCCAGCCGGGCAGGTGAGCGTGGCCCGTGAAAAAATCCACGGAGACCCCGAGCCCGGCTCCGATCGCGGCGGCCGAGGCGAAGATGAGGAAGTGGCCGTAGCCCCAGACGAAACTCTCGCGGTTCGAGGTCAGGAAGCGGTGGGCTGGCCGGTCGAAGTAGATCCACCACAACGAGAAGAAGATCAGGAGTCCACCGACGAAGCAGCCCGCGAGCGGCGCGAGGCCCTCACCCGCGTCCATGGCTTTCTGGATCGCCACGGTAGCTGCCAGCACCGACTCCCCGAGAACGATGAGAACGAAGAGCCCGTACCGCTCGGTGATGTGGTGCGGATGCCAGGTCGTGGGGTGTGAGCGCTCCGCCCAGATCGGAACCAGGACTTCGGCGGGCGCGAGGACGAGCCAGCCCAGGATCCACCGTTCGCGCGGGAGCGTCAGGAGCAGGAGCCAGCCTATCTGACAAACGGTGAGGCCTATGGCATACCGGAGAGCGGTCCGGCGCCGCGGAGGGTCGCTCCGGGCGGCGCGCAGCCAGTTGGCGACGAGCCCCACGCGGAGGACCGCGTAGCCGAACGTCACTACGCCGAAGTCGACGTGCTCGAACGCCCGCGGAATTCCCGCGGCGACGATCAGCGCTCCCGCTATCTGCACGAGCACCATCAGGCGATAGGGAGCGTCCTCGGTAGCGTAGGCGGAGGCGAACCAGGTGAAGTTCATCCAGGCCCACCAGATCGCGAAGAACACGAGTCCGTACCCGATGAGGGCGTGGGCCGCGTGGCCCTCGGCGAGACCGTGGTGCAGACCAGAAGCGGCCTGGGCGACGGCGACGACGAAGCAGAGATCGAAGAGGAGCTCGAGAGGGGTCGCGGCGCGGTGAGCCTCGTGCGGATCGCGAGGCTCCATTCTCCGCATTCGGCGCGGGAGCTAGGCCGCGGGGCAAGTCGCCGTCATCCTCGCCCCATCCCTGTCTCTTCGTCTCTCCGCCACATTTGGATCCTCTCCCAGAAATGCTCGGTGAACCGCTCGTGCTCGTGCGCCGGGAAGAGAGCCTCGACCTTGAGCCGCACCGCGTGCTTCGCCGTCTCGGTTCCGAAGAACTCCCAGGCGATCTCGTCGAGCTCGCTCATGTGTCGGTGGCAGAACTCGTCGAAGCGATCCTTGTCGAAGCGCTCCCGGCCGACGTCGGCGTATGCGGCGAGAGCCTCGCGGTAGGGAAGGTTCTTTTCCCGAATGGCGTAGTACGGAGACCAGTCGAGGGTCATCCTCATCGGCCGGCGGGTGGCGGCGCAGAAGAGCGCCCAGCGAAGCTTCGCTTTCACGAGCCAGGGGAAATGGTAGTGGAGCGACGTCACCTGCGAGTCGGGGCAGGCGTTGGCGAAGTCGATGGGGTAGTGGACGGAGTCCTTCCGCAGAACCTCGCAGGAGTTGAAGTCCCAGCCGAAGAACGAGTTGATGGTCAGCGTCATGTCGTAGAGAAGCGACTCCTCTTCGCGCGGCAGGAAGTTCCGATCGAGCCGGTACCTTTCGTGCAGCGGGGCGTCCGGGTCGTAGCGCAGGAAGCGCACTTGAGGCCCGACGCCGAGACAACGAACGAAGAGATCGAAGGGGTCGATCGCTTTCTGCAGGTGCATGATGCGCTTGCCGCTCTTGTCGTAGGCGTCCTTGAGCTCCTGCTCGTTCTTGATGCGGCTCACGCCCACCCAGGCGCCTCCGTCGTAGGGCTTCATGAAGAAGGGATAGCCGATGCTGCGGCCGACGTCCCCCAGATCGAAGAGCTGGGCGTAGCGCTCGAGCGTCACCTGGAGATCCGGCGCGGGCTCGTACTCCTTGGGCGGAACCATCCAGGTCTCGGGCACGGGAAGGCCGAGACGCATCATCGCGCAGTAGGTCGAGTGCTTCTCCATCGCCTGGATGGACCAGGGATTGTTCAGGACGTAGAGGCCGTCCATGAGGACCGCCTTCTTAATCCACTCCCGGCTGGTGTTGTACCAATGTGTGAGGCGGTCGAGGACCAGGTCGTAGGGACAGGGCTTCTTCAGATCGTACGGCTCGATGGTGACGCGCTTCACTTCGAACCGGACGACGTCGTCGCCCACGGGGAAGGCGGGAGCCCAGGCTTTCAGGATCTCTTCGAAGCAGATGGGCCAGCAGAGATCCGCGCCCAGCGAAAGACCGATGCGGCGGATGACTTCGGCCATGACGGGGGAAGCTTAGCATTAATTAATGCTCGCGCCCCTCATCGGGGCGCTCCCGCCTTCGCCCTCCGGGCTTCGGCGCGGTTTCGCCGAAGCGCTTCGCGCGGAGGCGAACGCTCCCCGCGCTCAGTCCGCCGATGGCTTTCGCTTCCTCTTCCGCATCGCCACGGTTTCCGAGGAGTCGGCTACGAGGTTCCCATGGACCGATCCCTGGAGCCCCTTGTCGTCGGCGCCGATCGAGAAGTCGCCCCAGCAGCAGACGCGGTTCTTCCCGAGCGCCTTCGCCTCGTAGAGCGCGCGGTCGGCTCGCTGCAGGATCTCTTCCGGCAGGTCCCCGTCTTCGGGAAAGGAGGCGACGCCGATGCTCGCGGTGATGCCGAGAGGATTTCCGTGCTCGTTCTGGAGCCTCTGGATCCCGTGCCGCAGCCGATCGGCGACGAGGCGCACCGCGGCCTTCTCGGTCTCCGGGCAGATCACCACGAACTCGTCCCCTCCGATTCGGGCGGGGAGATCGATGCGCCGGATTCGCTGAATCAGCAACTCCCCGACGTGCTTCAGCACCTGGGCGCCGGCCATGTGCCCCTCGCGGGTGTTCACCTCGCGCAGTCCGTCGAGGTCGAGAAAAATGAGCGAGTAGCTCCGGCCGAACCTCGTCGCGCGCTGGTGCTCGGTCTCGAGCGAGCGGTTGAAGAAGCGCAGGTTGTAGAGAGACGTGAGGTCGTCCTTGACCGCGAGCGTGCGGAGCCTCTCGACCTCGGCCTGAGCGCTTCGAAGCCTTTTTACCGCCCTCGCGCCCGCCGCCTTGAACTGGCGGCTCCCTTCGATGGCGCTCAGCACCATGCGGATCTGCTGCACCACCGTCGGTCCCCGCAGGAGGACGCCGTCGAGCCGCTCGGGAATCGTTCGAGGCTCGCGGCTTCGGAGCTGGAACACCACCAGATCCACCGTGGGCTTGAGCTCGGCGAGGGCCCCGAGGAGGTTCAGGAGCGACGTGTCGAGCTTCTCCGCCTCGACGACGACCAGGGCCGGGCTGAGCGCCGCGACCGACCGCGCCGCTTTGGGCGAGGCGGGCTCCCAGTGCAGGGGATAACCGAGGTCCACCAGCTTCTTCCCGACGGCGCCGCCCGGGAGGCCCGAGCCTCCAACCCAGAGAATCGCTCTCGACTTCCGGTCGGCCGGCTTCTTCTTCGCGTTGCGTTCGTTTCTAGAAGGCATAGTGCGCGCTTACGATTCCAAACTCCTCCGGATCCACGCAGTGAAGGATCGCCCGGGACTCCTCGCCGGGCTGGGAGAGGTCGGCGAGAAAAGGAGGGACCTGAACGCGACCGGGGTCGGTCACGATACGGATCCGGGGTTGGTGCAGATGGTCGGGGTCGGGGTTGGACTCGACGACGACCGCGAGCTCTCCCGTCCTGAGAACCACCGTCGAGCCGACGGGAAAGATGCCCATGCAATTGATGAACGCCTTCACCAGGAGCGGGTCGTAGCGCGTGCCCGCGCCCTGGTGCATCACGGCGATGGCCTCGTCGGGAAGGTACTGCCGCTGGTAGATGCGCTTCGTCGTCATGGCGTCGAAGGTGTCGACGATGGCGGTGATCCGGGCATACAGGCTCTGCTTCTTGCGGATCCTGAGCTTGGGGTAACCGGTTCCGTCGTAGCGAAGATGGTGCTGGAGCGAAGTGAGGATCCGGTTCACCGTCGTCCGGTCCACCACGATCAGAGGAAAGAGCGTGCGCGCGGCATAGATGGTGTGGTTGCCCATCTTCGCCCATTCCTCTTCGGTGAGGCCGTTGTGCTTGTTGAGGACTTCGAGGGGAATGTGGAGCTTCCCCATGTCGTGGTAGAGCGCGCAGAGCCCGAGCTGCGCGAGTGAGTGGCGCTCGAGCCCGAGTCTTTGCCCGAAAGCGATTGCGAGGACGCAGACGTTCACCATGTGGTTGAAGGTGTAGTCGTCGTGGGCCTTGATCGAAGCCATTCCCGCGAGGGAGAAGCCGCCTCCCTCCTCGTAGCTCAGGTCGACCAGCTTCTGCACCGAGCGCTTCGCCTTGCGCACGTTGACCTGCGCCGGGGAGTCGACGGTCACCATCGACTCGCGGATGAAGTCGAGCGCCTGCTGATACGCGTTCAGGGCGCGCTCCCTCCGGTCCGGGGACAGCTCGCTCTCCGGCACCGTCACTTCGCCCCGCGAGGGAAGGAGCTTGATGCCTTTGACCTCGCGCTCGGTGAGCTCCCCGTTGAGGCGATCGACGACGGCACCGTCCTCGGTTTCCCCCTCGCGCGCGCGGCAGAAGACCTCGAGAAACGCGGTAAGAGACCGTACCGACGGCCGGCTCTCGAACGAGATCCCGCCGACGCTTCGCTTGCCGAGCTCGTTCAGAACGTACTTGTAGGCATGCAGGCTCCGGAACTCCATCCGGATGCGGTTGCCGTTGGCGAAGAACTCTTCGCCGAAGCCCTCCAGGCGGAAGCTCCCTTCGGTGAGGACGAGCTGGGAAATGGACTGCACGAGCTTCTCGAGCGGCTCCTCGAACACCTGGTTGCTCAAATCGTGCAGATACGAGTTGCGGATGAGCACCGCGAGCTGCTGCACGGTCTCGCGCGACCTCTCGAGAAACGCCCTGGCCTCGGAGCTCGTCGTCTCCATCGGAGCGGCGCTCAGCGTCGTCGCCACCGGTCAGCTTCGCCCCACGCCGAGCTCTTTCAGGCAGGCGGCGCGCACCAGCTTGGGCCCGTTCCGGGATCCATCTTCGAGGATCTGCTTCGCGGTTGGGCCGCCCACCATGCGGATTCCATGGGCCACTGCCTCGAAGAACTCCCGGTCCTTCTGCTTCTGGAACCAGTGATCCTCGCGAGCGCTCAGCAGTTTCCGGAAGGCGTCGAGAGCGGTTTCACCCGAAAGCTTCGCCACGGCGGCGAAGAGCCGCCTCTTCTCGAGGAGTGCGAGCCTCTCGAAGCGGTCGCTCGCGGTGGAGCGCTCGAGGATGGGAAGCCCGAGATCGGCTCGACCCCTCTTCACCAGAGTATCGAGGGCGGCGGTGCGGACCTCGGCGTCGGAATCCACGAGCCGCTCGAGGCAGAGCGAGACTACCCTCTCTTCCGTGATGCGGCTCGCGGCGAGGAAACTCTCGCGTCGCGTTTCCGAGTCGGGGGAGGTAAGGAGCTGCTCCAGGAGCGGGAGCGCGTTGTCGGAGGAATGTCGGCTCAGGGCGTGAACCACTTCGCGCACGAGCTGCCGGTGGTGCAGTCGTTCCTGCGGCTCGAGAGGCGCGGGGCCGATCGGAAGCCCGTCGCGCAGAACGCCGAGACCTCCGTCCTCGAGAAACAGGAGAGCTCCCGTGACCGCTCGGCGGTACGGTGGGGACGAGAATCTCCCCATCCAGGGAAGGAGCCGGTCCCTCGCGGACCACCCCAGGCGGGCGAGAAAGACGGTCACGGCCTCGGGCCTGGGCGCATGCACCACCTCGACTCTCTCCATGAGCTTCTCGAATCGCCCGGGCTCGACCAGCGATTGCGTGAGCTGCGAAGAAAGCCTCTGGGCCGAAGCGGCCCCGGGGAAAATCATGGTCGCGAGGCCCTCGATGTGCTCGTGCATCCCCATGAGCTCGCCGACGTCGCCGTCCGCGATCAGGCGGTCCGCGATCTCGACCATCCCCTCCATGATCTCGCCTTGTTCGTCCTCGCCGTCCTCGAGGAGGGCGAGCTCGAGCGCCAGCTCGGAAACGAGCTGCCGGAACGGCTGCTGCTCCTCGGCCGCGAGCTGTTTCTGCAGCGTCTCGATCTCCCCAGACTCCAGTCGGCAGGCCTCGACCGGGACGGTGGACACGGGCTGTTTCAGTTCGAGGGTTACCGAGGGCGCCGGCTGGCCCGCGACTCCGTCTGTGCTCCCGCCGGTCGCGAGCTGGTCCGAAAGGCGAGGATAGGATTCGCTTCGGGCCAGCTCCTCGATCGCAAAGTAACGAATCGAATGGAACTCCTGTTCCCAGAGGAGCGTCACCAGGTCGTCCTGATCGTTCGTCAGGAGCGCGACACGGTTGAGACAGCGCAGAAAGGCTCGAAGCTCGTCGAGCTCGAGGCCGGGGCTGAAGGAGAGCCGCCGGATACCGTCGCGGTAGAGAAGAAATGCCAGGCTGTCGGTTCGATCGGGGCTCTCGAAGACGACCGCGTCCTCCCAGCGGAGCTGGGACTCCAGGACCGCGAGTTGTACCTCGCCTTCTTCGGAGACCAAAGCGCTCAGCCGCACGAAGAGATCGAGCTCGAGGCGCTCGGAGACCGCGTTTTTCGAGCCGTAGAGCCGCTGTGCTTTCTGCGTCTTGACGAGTAGGCGGACGAGCTCGCGGACCCCTTCGACCTTCCGGCTTTCGTCGTCTTGTTGGGGCAGCTCGGCCTTTTCCGCGGACAAAGAGGGGGCTCCTATCGGCTCAGCTTTGACGAGCGCATCCCGACCCTTCGAGAGTGGGTTTATGGAGTTATCTTACGGGGATTTCGTCCAAAGTTGGAGTGCTTCGTCGACGGAGAAACCAGGAGACCGCAGGCCACGCGGCGAGGATGCCGAGGGCGAGGACGCTGACGGCGGCGCCCGCGCGCAGAGAGCCGGGCCGGTAAAGGAAGAGGACGCGGTGCTTTCCCGCGGGGACCCGGACCGCGCGAAA
>DAISKN010000269.1:0-8621 GCA_036820975.1 Acidobacteriota bacterium
TCCCGCGTCGACGAGCGCCGCCTGGCGCTCGACCTCGTAAGTGAGGGCGCGCCCCAGGAACCGGAAGGAGTTCAGGTTCTTGATCTCGACCTTCGTGCCGAGCGCGGATGCCCCCCGCGGACGGATGGAAACGTTCCCGTCACAGCGGAAGTTCCCCTTCTCCATGTCGGCGTCGGATACCCCCGTGTACTGCAGGATCTCCCGGAGCGACTCCGCGTAGGCCACCGCCTCCTCCGGGCTCGAGAGCGAAGGGAGGCTCACGATCTCGATGAGCGGGACTCCGCTGCGGTTGAAATCGACGCCGCTCTTGGTGGCGGCGTCCGGGAACCCCTCGTGAAGGAGCTTTCCCGCGTCCTCCTCCATGTGGATCCTCTCGATCCCGATCCGCCTGCGGCCGGACCCGGTCTCGATGTCGAGGCCGCCGTCCTGCGCGAGCGGCCGGTCGTACTGGGAGATCTGGTACCCCTTGGGAAGGTCGGGATAGAAGTAGTTCTTCCGGGCGAAGATCGAGTCACGATTGACGCGGCAGCCCACGGCGAGCGCCATTCGAGCCGCCAGCTCCACCGCCCGGCGGTTCAGGACGGGAAGAGCCCCCGGGAGACCGACGCAGACCGGGCAGACGTTGGTGTTCGGCGCGTCCCCGAAACCGGCGCGGCAGGAGCAGAAGAGCTTGGTCCGGGTCTGGAGCTGAGCGTGGCACTCGAGCCCGATGACGGCTTCGTAGGCTCCCTCCCCGGAGCTCATGCCGGGGTCTGCTCTTGGTAGAGCTCGTCGATGAGATGCTTGTAGCGGGACTCGATCGCCGCTCTGCGGGCCTTGAGGGTCGGCGTGAGCTCCCCCTTCTCGATCGAGAACTCCTCGGAGATGAGCGCCACTTTCTTCACCCGCTCGTACTGAGCGAACTCCTCGTTCACCTTTTCCACCTGCTCCATGATGAGCGCGCGCACTCGGGGATGAGAGGTCATCTGCTCGCGGCTCTGCGCGGGGATCGACTGCTCGCGGCACCAGAGGGTGAGCTTCTTGAAGTTGGGGACGACGAGAGCGGAGGCGAAGCTCCTTCGGTTGCCCACCACCACCACCTCGGTGATGTAGGCGTTGGCCTTGAGCCTCCCTTCGATCGCCTGGGGAGCGATGTTCTTTCCGCCGGCGGTGACGATGATGTCCTTCTTGCGATCGGTGATCGTGAGAAAGCCATCGCTGTCGATGAAGCCGATGTCTCCGGTATGGAAGAAGCCGCGGGAGTCGATCGCTTCCCGGGTCGCCGCCTCCTTGTTCCAGTAGCCTTTCATCACGTTGTCTCCGCGGGCGAGGATCTCTCCGTCCTTCGCAATCTCGACCTCGACTCCGGGTATGGGCGGCCCCACGGTTCCGAACTTGATGCGGCCGGGCTTGTTCACGCTGATGACCGGCGAGGTCTCGGTGAGCCCGTAGCCCTCGAGGATGGTGATGCCCGCCGCCCAGAAGAAGTCGGCGATCTCCTTCGAGAGCGGCGCGGAGCCGGAGACGAAGAACCGGAGCTCGCCTCCGAGTCGCTGGTGGAGCTTCTTGAAGACGAGCGCCGTCGCGAGCTTGTACTTGAGGTCGAGCCCGAACGGGGGGCTCTCGCCCCTCAGCCGGTACTCGCCGTGCGCCCTTCCGGTGGCGATGGCCCAGTCGAAGATCCGGCGCTTGAGCGGGCTGCCGGCGGCCGCCGACTCCTTCACCCGCGCGTACATCTTCTCGTAGAACCGGGGCACCATGGTCATGACCGTCGGGCGAATCTGCCCGATGTCCTCGATGACGGAATCGATGCTCGCGGCGAGGGCGATCGAGACCCCGGCGGCGGTGTAGAGATAGTGGGCGACCATGCGCTCGAAGACGTGCGAGTAGGGAAGCGCCGAGAGCGCCCGATCCGCGGGACCGAGGGGAAGCACCTGGAGAGAGGCCTTCACGTTGGAGACGAAGTTCCGGTTCGTGAGCATGACCCCCTTCGGCTCGCCCGTGGTCCCCGAGGTGTAGACGATGCTCGCGAGGTCCTCGGGGGTCACGGCGGTCGCGAGCCTCTGGGCGGCGGACGGATCCTTTTCCGCCTCCTTCGCTCCGCGAGCCTCGACCCCTTCGAGTGGAGCGCCCTCCACGGCCGTCGGAGAGTCGAGGGTCAGAACGTAACGGAGCGAGGGAAGACCGGCGCGGACTTCCGCGACCTTCTTCTGCTGCACGGCGTCGGAGACGATGACCGCCTTCGACTCGGAGTCCTTGAGGATGTAGCCAGTCTGAGCTGCCGTGAGGGTGGAGTAGATGGGAACGTTCGGTGCCCCCAGGATCTGGAGCGCGGCATCGACGAGGAACCACTCGTGCCGATTCTCGGAAAGGAGAGCGACCCGGTCCCCTCGCTCGATACCGAGGGCATGGAGTCCGAGCGCCAGGTGGCGCGCGCGGGAAAGCCAGCTCTCGGAAGAAATCTTCTGCCAGGCGCCATCCTTCTTGTAGAGCAGGGCATCGTCCCTGCGGTACGCTTGCGCCGCCTTTGCGAGAAGCTCGTTCAGTGTCTCGAACTCCATGATGCACCTCAACTTGCGAGGGATGTTAACACAGGGCCAAAATCCTTGGGATCCGCGGCATTGGTTATAATCGCTGCAGAATGCCTCGCTCCTTCCTGGGCCTCGGCTCGAACGAGGGAGATCCGCTCCGCCAAATCGAGAGCGCGCTCTCGGAGCTTCCCGAGCGCGGCGTCCCCGTGGTCCGCTCGTCCCGTCTCTATCGAACCGAGCCCGTCGGCGGCCCTCCCCAGGATTGGTACGTGAACGCGGTCGCCGAAGTGAGATTCGAGGGTGAGCCCATCGAGCTCCTCCGCGTTTGCCGGTCGATCGAGTCGCTCCACGGCCGGAAGCGCCCGGGAAAGAACGCCCCCCGGACCCTCGACCTGGACATCCTCCTCTTCGGCGCCCGGGTCCTCGCCTCCGCCGAGCTCACGATTCCCCATTCGCGGCTTCGCGAGCGGCGCTTCGTTCTCGTCCCGATGGTCGAGATCGCCCCGGACGTCCTCGATCCGATCTCGGGGCTCACCATGCGGGAGCTGCTTTCCCGGTGCCCGGACCAGAGCGCGGTTCTGCCGCTCACTTCCACCGGTCCCGTTTCCGCGACCTTCTGATGCGCTATCGATACGTCGCCATCGAGGGGCCGCCGGGAGTCGGGAAGTCCGCTCTCGCGAAGCGAATCGCGGGGATCCTCGACGGCGGAACCGTGCTCGAAAGCGAGGCCAATCCCTTCCTGAAGGATTTCATCGCGGGCCGCCCCGGAGCCGCGTTCCAGACCCAGATCTTCTTCCTCTTGAGCCGCTACCGGGAGCTCTCCCAGCTCGCCCAGCGGGAGCTCTTCTCGCAGATCAAGATCTCGGACTTCATCCTTCCCAAGGACAAGATCTTCGCCTACCTCAACCTCGACGACAGCGAGCTCCTGCTGTACGAGAAAATCTACAGGACGCTGGCGGTGGAGGTTCCCTCACCGGAGCTGGTGGTCTACCTGCAGGCGCCCGCCGAGACGCTCATCAAACGGCTTCGCCGCAGCCCGGGGCAAGTCCCCGACGATTCCACGATGCGCGAGATCGTGCGGGCCTACGATTACTTCTTCTTCCACTACTCGGCGACGCCGCTTCTCGTCGTGAACGCGGCCAACGTCGATTTCGCGAGCCCCGAGACCAACCTCGACTACCTGGTGCAGGAGATCCGGCTCATGCCGGGAGGCACCCGGTACTACGTTCCCTCAGCCGACTAGCGCCGGAGCCCGAGCGGGAGCGAGGGAGCGGGCATTGATGTTGTCCCGATCCGGGGGAGCATGCTACCCTTTTCTTGAAACCATCGGAACAACATCTTCCTCTCGTGCGTTTTGCCTTTTCCCCGGCGGCGGAGGAGTGATTTTCCATCGATTGGCGGAGGTTGCCATGATCGACTCCCCCTCGAGGCGCCCGGCGCTCCACAAGCGACGGTACATCGTCGACCAGCCGTTCCAGTACCGGCTGATCCGCACGCTCCTCTTGATATGGCTCGCGCACTCCATCTTCTTCACCCTGGTGCTGTATTTCTTCTACGACGGGCACCTCCGGCAGTTCTACGATCTCGTGCCTCGTCCGGGCCTCCTCCCGCTGCTCTCGCCGTCGACGCTCGTGGCACTTTCGATCGCCTTCGTCTTCGCCTTCAGCTTCATCGTCCTCTCGCTGGTCGCGGTCTATATGAGCAATCAGATCGCCGGGCCCCTCTATCGCACCAAGAAGGGCCTGGACCGGGTGGGACGAGGGGAGTGGAGCTTCCACCTGCAGTTCCGGCAGGGTGACTTCCTGAGGGACGTCCCCGTGGCCTTCAACAACATGCTCGACAGTCTCCGCCACCAGGCGGAGATGGATGTGGAGGAGCTCCGGGCGATAGAGGCTCTCGACGACGATCCCGCCGAATGGAAGCGGCTCGTTCGAAGACAGCGGGAGCGCAAGGAGGCGCAGCTCGGGATCGGACCGGACGCGGTGGGAATCCCCCGGGAGCCCGAGACGGTATCCCTGACCGTGCACTAGCGGCACGAGCGCGAACGGGCGAAGTTGGCATATCATTGTCGCTTTCTCGTTTCGAGCTCGAGGTCGCCTCTGGATCATGACCAAAAGGAAGGACAAGAAGCCTCTCCGCGACGGCGCTCCCTATAGCGACATCCTCGGGGTGGACCCTTCCGTCATCAAGGAGAAAGTGCGGCGGGGAGCCGAGGAAGGGCGGGATCTCCTCACTTCCAACGACCTCTTCGGCGACATCATCGACGATTTCCGAACTTCAGTGGAAGCCTCCCGCCCCCCTGACTTCGAGTCCGCGGGAACCGACCCCTTCACCCCGGGGACGCCGAAACCCGTGGCGAGCGGGAAGGGTTACAACCTCCTCGATGCCGCCTACTCGACCCTTCTCAAGGACTCCCACCTCCACCGCGACGTCGAAAGGCTCGAGAAGCTGGCGAACCCGAAGGAGCGTCGCGACGAGAGCGCGGACTACGGCCGCTACTCCCTCCTGGACAAAGTCGCGACCGGCGGGATGGCCGAGGTTTTCCGCGCCAAGCGAAAAGGGGTCGAAGGCTTCGAGAAGGTGGTCGCCGTCAAGCGCATCCTGCCGCACCTGTCCAGCAACAAGGACTTCGTCGAGATGTTCATCGCCGAGGCCAAGATGGTGGCCTCGCTGTCGCACCCGAACATCGTCCAGATCTTCGACCTGGGCAAGATCGACGAGACCTACTACATCGCCATGGAGTTCGTGGAAGGCAAGGATCTGAGGACCATCCTCACCCGGGCCCGGACCCGCAATACCCTCCCCGCCGTCGACCTCGCGGCCCTAATCGCCGCTCGGGTCAGCGCCGCCCTGGAATACGCTCACCGGCATCGCGACAGCGAGGGCCGGGAGCTCCGCATCGTGCACCGCGACGTGAGCCCCCAGAACATCCTTGTCTCCGACGAGGGAGAGGTGAAGCTCGTCGACTTCGGGATCGCCAAGGCCGCGACCAAGGCGTCCCATACCGACACCGGCTCGCTTCGAGGAAAGCTCCTGTACATGTCGCCGGAGCAGGCCTGGGGGAAGCCTCTCGACAAGCGCTCCGACCTCTTCGCGCTCGGGGCGGTGTTCTTCGAGATCCTGACCGGGCACCTCCTCTTCAGCGCCAGCTCCGAGATGAGTATCCTCGAGCGGGTCCGGGAGGCCCGTTTCGTGCCTCCGTCGTCCTTGAACCCCGCGGTTCCCATCGAGCTGGAGGCGGTGGTGATGCGGCTTCTGAACAAGAGCCCGGCGGAGCGGTATCAGGACGCTTCGGAGGTGCTGTTGGACCTGGATTCCTACCTGCGCCGGCGTCCGGCGGTGGGCTCGGGGGACCTTTCCCGATTCGTCAAAAGGCTCTTCGAGATGGACGCATAGGAGCTATCCTTGACCGCGAAAGCACCCGAAGGCATGCTCCCGCTCTCGAAGGAAGAGGCCGAACTCTTCGAGCGGAGGCTCGCCATGGTCCGGAAACAGCTCGAGGGCATCGACCAGGAGATCGAGAAGGAGCTCCGGGAGGTCCGGGAGCGGATCGACGCTCTCCAGGAGAAGCGCAAAGCGGCGCTGAAGGTCTACGACGCCGCCTGCACCATGCTCGGGATCGAGAACGACCTGGGCCAGGATTGAGTCCCAGCCTCCCGGTTTGACCTGCCTCCCCGACCGCTGGTACGATCCCAACTTGCCTCTATGAGCTGGTTCAAGAAGGAAAAGACCCCCCTCGCTCCGATTCGCAAGAGCCGCATGCCCGAGGGCCTGTGGACCAAGTGCCGGGAATGCTCCGAGATCCTCTACACGAAGGAGATCGTCCGGAACCTGAGCGTATGCCCTAAATGTAACTACCACATGGGGTTAACCTCGCGGGAGAGAGCCCGGTCGATCCTGGACGAGGGGAGATTCGAGGAGCTCGAGCGCGGAATGCGCTCGAACGATCCCCTGCACTTTACCGATACCAAGCCCTACGGGGACCGGCTTTCGAAGAGCCAGCAGTCGACGGGGCTCGACGACGCCGTCCTCATCGCGCGGGGCAAAGTCTCCGGCATTCCCGTCATCATGGCGGTCATGGAGTATGGCTTCATCGGCGGAAGCATGGGTGTGGTCGTCGGGGAGAAGATCACCCGGGCGGTGGAACGCTCGCTCGCGGAGCGCTCGCCCCTGCTCATCGTCTCGCGCTCCGGCGGGGCGCGGATGCAGGAGGGGGCCATCTCGCTCATGCAGATGGCCAAGATCAGCGCCGCTCTCGCCCGGCTGGACGAAGGCAGGGTTCCGTATATCTCGATTCTCACCGACCCCACGACCGGGGGAGTGACCGCGAGCTTCGCCATGCTGGGCGACTTCAACCTGGCCGAGCCCAAGGCGCTCATCGGCTTCGCCGGGCCCCGGGTAATCGAGCAGACGATCCGGCAGCCGCTCCCTTCGGGGTTTCAGCGGTCCGAGTACCTCCTCGAGCACGGCATGCTCGACATGATCGTCGAGCGCGGGGCCATGAAGGACACGCTTTCGAAGCTCCTGCGCTTCCTCACCGCTCCCGCGAAGCCGCCGAAGCTCGAAATCCGGGTGGCGCCGACCGAGATCCCCGTGCCGACGCCGAGCCCGACCCCGCAGGAATCCGCCTGAGGCCGCTTTCGCGCGCCGGGAGGTTCCTCGGGATCCCATGACCTACGACGAAGCCCTCGTCTATTTGAAGGGCCGGGAGCGCTACGGCATCAAGTTCGGCCTCGCGAACATCGATCGCCTGGCGGAAGCCCTGGGGCGGCCCGAACGGCGTTACGCCTCGCTCCTCGTCGCCGGAACCAACGGAAAGGGCTCGACGGTGGCTCTCTCGGAGTCGATCCTTCGGGCGAGCGGCCTCAGGACGGGGCGCTACACCTCGCCCCACCTCCGGTCGGTGGAGGAGCGCATCCATGTCGAGGGACGGCCGATTCCCCGGAAGGAGCTCGCCGCCGCCGTTTCCCGCGTGGCGGGGGAGGCGGAAAGACTTTTCGAAGGGGAGCCGGACCGATCGGCCCCCACGTACTTCGAGGCCATGACGGCGACCGCCTTTCTGGCCTTCGCGGAACGGGGAGTCGACGTTGCGGTTCTCGAAGTGGGAATGGGCGGCCGCTTCGACGCGACCAACATCGCCCCCGCCGACGTGTCGGTGATCACCCCGATCGGATTCGACCACGAGCAGTTCCTGGGAAGCACCCTCGCCGCCATCGCCGCCGAGAAGGCGGCCATCATCAAGGAAGGCCGCCCGGTGGTCGTCGGACGTCTCGCGCCCGAGGCGCTTTCGGTCGTCCGCAGGGAGGCGGAGGCGAGGCGCTCACCTCTGATTTCGGCTCTCGAAGGGGTTGCGATCCGTAGCGAGGAATCGGCAAAGGGCCAGAGGGTATGGCTCGAGACTCCGTCGCGCGACTATGGGGTTCTCGAACTTCCGCTCACCGGGGAGCACCAGCTCGACAATCTCGCCCTCGCGGTGCGCGCGGTCGAATGCTACTCCGACTCTCTCGCGGTCGAGAGCGTGGCTCGGGGAGTCGCCGCTACCGAGTGGCTTGGCCGGCTCCAGAGGATCGAAGGGAAGCCCTCTCTTCTTCTCGACGCCGCTCACAACGTGATGGCCACCGGAGCGCTGGTGCGCTATCTCGAGTCCCATCCTCGCCCCGGGCGGGTGCTGCTCTTCGGCGTCATGAAGGACAAGAGGGTGTGGGAGATGCTCGAGGAGCTCCTTCCTCACGTGAGCTCTTTCATCGCCACCCGTCCGGAGATGTCCCGCGCCCGCGATCCCGAGGAGCTCGCGCGCTTCGCGAAAGAGCGAGGCGTTCCCGCGGAGGCGGTGCGCTCTCCGGAGGCAGCTCTCGCCCGAGCGCGGGAGCTCGCGGGTCCCGAGGGAGAAGTCCTCGTGGCCGGCTCGATCTTCTTACTCGGAGAGGTCCTTCCGGCGCTTTGAGCCCTTGGGCGGAGGGTCGCAGGGACGGGCGAACTCCTGGGTGATATAGAGAAAGCCGTCGGCGCCGCGGGCGATGCCAATGCCGATGAGGGTGAATCGATCGCTGAGGATATTCGCCCGGTGGCCGGGGCTCACCATCAAGTCTCCCAGTGAGTAGTCGATGGTGG
>DAISKN010000270.1:0-8616 GCA_036820975.1 Acidobacteriota bacterium
TCGGGCGGGATGCCCTCATCCGCATCATGAGCGAGCCGAGAAACGCCATCATCCGCCAGTACCAGCGGCTGTTCGAGTACGAGAACGTGAAGCTGCGGTTCACCGACGACGCGATGAAGGCCATCGCCGATCAGGCGGTGGAGCGGAAGATCGGCGCCCGGGGTCTCCGGATGATCATCGAAGACCTGATGCTGGAGCTGATGTATACTCTGCCTTCACAAAAGAAGGTCAAGGAAGTGGTGGTCACCAAAGAGGTCGTGGAGGACCGGGGAAAGCCGGTGACCCTGATCGAAAAGGCCGGTTGACGGGCTTCGAAACCACTTCCTCGCAGCGAGCGGGTTCTCGTTTCAACACATTTCAACGTACGCGAATCTCCGGATCTTTCGAGCGATCCTCGAGGGATCCAAATCCCCGAACGAATCCTCGCGTGGAGAGAAACCACTCGGGGTCAAAAAAACCTTGGTGATTACGGATTAGGCAGCAGCAAGCATGTTCGGATCCAAGAATCGAGACCGCACAGAGGTTTACGAGACCCTTCCCATGGTCCCTCTGCGGGACGTGGTGGTCTTCCCTTACATGATGATGCCGTTCGTGATCGGGCGCGCTTCCTCGATCCGGGCGCTCGAGTACGCGCTCGGACACGACCGCCGCATCTTTCTCGCCGCCCAGCACGACGCCACGACCGACGACCCCAGGGCGAACGATATCTATACCGTCGGGACGGTCGCGAACATCCTCCAGTCGGTGAAGCTTCCCGACGGAAACATCAAGGTCCTGGTGGAGGGACTGGACCGCGGCCGCGCCATCGAATGCCGCGACGACGAAGGCTTCTACAAGGTCGTGGTGAAGACCGTCCCGAAACCGCGCGAGGCCGCGGCGGGCGCGGAAGAGCTGATGAGCAAGGTGGTGTCGCTCTTCGAGCAGTACGTGAAGCTCGCGCAAAACCTCCAGAGCGAAGTGAAGAACGCCGCGGTCGCGGTCGACGATCCCGAGAAGCTCTCCGATACCATCGCCTCCCATCTGGTGATGAGCGTCGACGAGAAGCAGAATCTCCTCGAGATCTGGAACCCGGTGGAGCGTCTGAACCGCATTTCGTCCGCCCTGGAGATGGAAGTGGACAAGCTCCAGGTGGACCGGCGAATCCAGGGCCGGGTGCGCAAGCAAATGGAGCGGGCGCAAAAGGAGTACTACCTCAACGAGAAGATGAAGGCGATCCAGAAGGAGCTCGGCCGGAAGGACGACCGCGGAAACGAGGTCGAGGAGCTCCGGGGCAAGATCGCCGAAGCCAAGATGACCAAGGAGGCCGAGGACAAGGCCCTCGCCGAGCTCAAGCGGCTCGAGGCCATGCCCCCGATGTCCGCCGAGGCCACGGTCTCCCGGAACTACCTCGATTGGCTTCTCGCCGTGCCCTGGCAAAAGAAGACCCGGGAGAGCCGGGACATCCGGCGCGCGGAGCGGGTGCTCGACGAGGATCACTACGGGCTCGCCAAGGTCAAGGATCGGATCCTGGAGTTCCTCGCGGTGCGGCAGCTGGTGAAGAAGCAGCGCGGCCCGATCCTCTGTCTCGTCGGCCCGCCCGGGGTCGGAAAGACTTCTCTGGCCCGCTCCGTCGCCCGCGCGACCAACCGCAAGTTCGCGCGGCTCTCCCTCGGCGGCGTCCGGGACGAGGCCGAGATCCGCGGCCATCGACGAACCTACATCGGCGCCTTCCCCGGACAGATCGTGCAGATGATGAAGAAAGCGGGCACGGTGAACCCGCTGGTGCTCCTCGATGAAGTCGACAAGATGAGCGCGGACTTCCGCGGCGACCCGGCTTCCGCGCTGCTCGAGGTCCTGGACCCCGAGCAGAACCACTCCTTTCAGGACCACTACCTCGACGTCGAGTACGACCTCTCGAACGTGATGTTCATCGCCACCGCCAACGTGATGCAGAACATGCCGCAGGCGCTGATGGACCGTCTCGAGGTCATTCGCCTCCCGGGCTATACCGAAGAAGAGAAGCTCGAGATCGCCCGGCGGTTCCTGGTGCCGAAGCAGAAGGAAGCGAACGGACTGAAGAAGAAATCGGTGGCGATGGACGACGAGGCCATCGTGGAGATCATCAGGCGCTATACCCGGGAGGCGGGCGTGCGGAGCCTCGAGCGCGAGATCGCCTCCGTGTTCCGCAAAGTGGCGCGGAAGATCGTCCACCAGGGCGAGAGCTTCGATGCGCGAATCACGGCTTCGGCGATCGGCGAATATCTCGGGGTCCCCAAGTTTCGTCCCCGGAGCAAGGAAGGCGAGGCCGAGGTCGGGATCGCGACCGGGCTCGCCTGGACCGAGGTCGGAGGCGAGCTGCTCACTACCGAGGTGACTCTCATGCCCGGAAAGGGCGAGCTCACGCTCACCGGAAAACTGGGCGAGGTCATGCAGGAGTCGGCGCGGACGGCGGTTTCCGTGATCCGCTCGCGCGCCGATCGCTTCGGGCTTCCCAAGGATTTCCACAAGCGGCTGGACATCCACCTCCACGTCCCCGAGGGCGCGATTCCGAAGGACGGCCCCTCGGCAGGGATCACCATGGCGACGGCGCTGCTTTCCGTGCTCTCGGGCATTCCCGTTCACGCCGACGTGGCGATGACCGGCGAGATTACGCTCCGGGGAAAGGTCCTCCCCATCGGAGGAGTGAAGGAAAAGCTCCTCGCCGCGCATCGCGCCGGGATACGGAAGATCATTCTTCCCAGGGACAACGAGAAGGACGTCAGCGAGATCCCCGAGGAGATCCTGAAGGAGCTCCGCATCGAGCTCGTCGAGAAGATAGAAGAGGTTTTCGCGATCGCGCTGGTTGCGCCCCTCGCCCGCGTTTCTCCGGCGGAGGTCGCCCCGGTGGTCGATCGCGAGCCTCTCGAACCTTCGATCTCGGATGTCACGGAGCCGGGTCCGGTCGCGGGCGAGTCGATAGCGCATTAACTCCGGCGTGAACGAGCGCCGAGCCAGGAACGTGGGTCCAATCCGGCGATTCGATGGCTATTCCATGAAGGAAACGGCGAAGCGGGAACCGCCTCATGAGCAGTGGAGCCTCACTAGCGGTCGAGCTCGTCAGGACGGCGGGCGAGCCCGGCGACTTTCCCCGGGAGGAGCTTCCCGAGGTGGCGGCCGTGGGCCGGTCGAACGTCGGGAAATCCAGCCTCCTGAACTCTCTCTTCGGCGTGAAGGGCATGGCGTTCGTATCGAAGACGCCGGGAAGAACCCAGGTGGTGAATTTCTACCGCGTCGGGTCGGAGATGGTGCTCGTCGATCTCCCCGGCTATGGGTTCGCCAAGGTGCCGGACGCGGTGCGGCGGAAGTGGGATTCCCTGGTCACGAGCTATCTCTTCCAGCGGAAGGCGCTCGCCCTGGTTCTGCTCCTGGTCGACGCGCGGCGCGAGCCGATGAAGAACGATCTGGAAGTGCGGGATCTCCTGGAGCGAGCCGGACTCCCGTACGTCGTCGTCGCCACCAAGAGCGACAAGCTCTCCCGGGGCCGCCTCGGGAACGAGATGAAAAAACTCGAGAAGGTTTATGGGGCCTCGGGAAACATACCCGTCATTCCTTTTTCCGCGGCCACGAATGAAGGAAGGAAAGAGTTATGGAAGACGATCGTGAATCACGTTCGGGAGCCGAGGCGGGCACCGAGGAAGTAGCCGAGAAGCTCCCCCGCGGCGAATCCAAGACCAAGGCGCTCAACATCGCCGAGCTCAAGGAGATGAACATCTCCTCCCTGGCGAAAGTCGCGAAGGACCTGGGCGTCGCCGGCGCCACCGGAATGCGCAAGCAGGAGCTGATCTTCAAGATCCTGCAGGCCCAGACGGAACAGAGCGGTCTTATTTTCTCCGAGGGCGTTCTCGAGTGCCTGCCCGACGGATTCGGATTCCTCCGCGCCCCCGAGTACAACTATCTTCCGGGACCGGACGACATCTACGTCTCGCCTTCCCAGATCCGCAAGTTCGACCTCCGAACCGGCGACACCATCTCGGGACAGATTCGCCCGCCGAAAGAGGGCGAGCGGTACTTCGCTCTCATCAAGGTGGAGGCGGTCAACTTCGAGCCCCCGGAGGCCGCGCGGGAGCGCATCTTCTTCGACAACCTGACTCCTCTCTATCCCCAGGACCGGATCCGGCTCGAGACCACCAAGGAAAATCTCGCCGCCCGCGTAATGGACCTCATGACCCCGATTGGAAAGGGACAAAGGGGTCTCATCGTAGCCGCCCCCCGGACGGGAAAGACGATGCTCCTGCAGAACATCGCCAACAGCATCACCGCCAACCACCCGGAGGTGGTGCTCATCGTGCTCCTCATCGACGAACGGCCGGAAGAGGTGACCGACATGCAGCGCTCGGTCCACGGCGAGGTCATCAGCTCCACCTTCGACGAAGCCGCCTCGCGGCACGTCCAGGTGGCGGAGATGGTGATCGAGAAGGCAAAGCGTCTGGTGGAGCACAAGCGTGACGTGGTGATCCTCCTCGATTCGATCACCCGCCTCGCCCGCGCCTACAACACCGTGGTGCCGCCCTCGGGGAAGGTGCTCTCCGGAGGCGTCGACTCCAACGCGCTCCAGCGGCCGAAGCGATTCTTCGGCGCCGCCCGGAACATCGAGGAAGGCGGGTCGCTCACCATCATGGCGACGGCCCTCATCGAGACCGGAAGCCGCATGGACGACGTCATCTTCGAAGAGTTCAAGGGCACGGGCAACATGGAGATCCACCTCGACCGGAAGCTCGTCGACAAGCGCGTCTTCCCGTCGATCGACATCAACAAGAGCGGAACCCGGAAGGAAGAGCTCCTGCTCGCGAAAGAAGAGCTCAACCGGGTCTGGATTCTACGGAAGGTGCTCTCGCCGCTCTCCCAGGTGGAAGCGATGGAGCTCCTGCTGGACAAGATGGGGAAGACCAAGAGCAACTCCGAGTTCCTGTCCTCCATGTCGGGGCAGTAGGGCGTCCCCGCGCCGAAACGTTCGTTGGCGGGCCAGCGATCCCGAGCCTAGAATCCGGGCTGGAGGAGCCATGACGTTCGGGGGTAGCTTGATTCTCCCGTTCACGCTTGCGGGGGAGATCGCGGGAAGCTTCGCGGGCGTTCTGCCCTGCGCGGACTGCCCGGGCATCGACTATCGAGTGGATCTCTTCTCCGACGGAGCGTACTACCTTCGCCCGCGGTACCTCGAGAAGCCCGATGGCGCCTCCGATGACGTCGGCTCCTGGGTCCTCTCGTCGGATGGGAGCACTCTCGTCCTGAAGGGCGCGCGCGAGGCGCCTCTTTATTTCGCCTGGGTCGACGACGGCAGGAAGCTCACGAAGCTCGACCTCGAAGGCCGTCCCATCGTATCGACGCAGAACCACGATCTCACCCGGGTCGCCGACCCGGCGCCTTTCGAGCCGCGGCTCTCGCTGCGGGGTGAGTTTACGTACATGGCCGACTCCCCCGTCTTCGAGGAGTGCCTCACCGGGCGGAGCCTTCCGGTGGCCATGGAAGCGGACTATGTCGCTCTCGAGCGTGCGTACGGGGAAGAACGTGCGGAGCCCGGACAGGCCATTCTCGCGGGCATCGAGGGGCGGATCGTCGAGCGCGTGAACATGGAAGGACCGAAGCGTCCGATGCTGGTCGTCGAACGGTTCGTCGGGCTCTTCCCGGAAGCGACCTGCCCCGACCGCTTCGCCGCCCGGCCGCTCGAGGGCACGTACTGGAAGCTCACGTTCCTCAACGGAACCCCCGTCGTTCCCCGGCAGCGGCGCAACGAAGCGCACCTCCTGTTCGGACCGGAGGGGCGCCTCGCCGGGGCCGACGGCTGCAATCGAATGTTCGGAAGCTACGAGCTCGAAGGCAACGGGATTCGCTTCGACAAGATGGGCGGAACGCTGATGGCCTGTCCCGAGCCCTCCCGCGACCGGGAGTTCAAAGGAGCTCTCGACAAGGCGAAGACCTGGAGGATCCTGGGCTCGCTCCTCGAGCTGCGCGGGGAGAAAGACGATATTCTCGCGAAGTTCGAGGCCGTCCCGCGGAAGTGAGCCCATCGCTCGCATTCGGGTCTCCCTGGCCTTGCGGCGCTTCGCGGTGAAACAGCCATTGGCTTCCGGAGCCTGTAGTCTTTGTTTAGTTTTCCATCGCGACGACCGGGCAGAGCTCGAGTCGGGCGTCGTCACCTCGCGGCTGATTCCGCCGCGATTGCCTCGAGGATGCGGCCGACCGTCTCGTTCAGGTACTCGCGCGAGTTCCCGGGACTGGGGCCGAGGCGCACCACCACCACGCCGCGCGAGGGAATGACAAGGCTCGTCTGCCCCATGTGGCCCGCGGCCCAGTAGGCGTCCTCGGGCACCCGGGGCATCGCCCCTCCCCGGTTCAGCCAGAAGAGACCGCCGTACTGCTTCTCGCGGGCGCCGGGCGCGGGAGCGCTCACGAGCTCCGTCCAGCCCTCGGGCAGGATCCGCTTGCCCTCCCAGACCCCGTCCCACAGGTGAAGCAGTCCGAAGCGCGTCCAGTCCATGGCGCTCCCGAAGTCGTAGCCGGTCATGATGAAGTTCCCGTAGGGGTCGGTCTCGAGAACGTAGTCCCGCGCTCCGATCCGATTGAAGAGAGCGCGGTAGGGGAAGCTGAGGTAGTCCTCTCCCTGGGCCTCCACGATCTGCCGAACGATCCTGCCGAGCGTCAGCGGATCGGAGTTCCGATAGCGGAAATCCGTTCCCGGCGGGATCTGCGATGGCTGTTCGATGGCGTGCTGGAAGACGTCGAGGGCATCGAAGTAGATGCGCATGTGCTCGTTCTCGCGGCGGAACGACTTCTCTCCCGAGAGGCCGTCGTTCACGAAGTCGAGCCCGCTCGACATGTTGAGGAGGTCCCGGACCCGGATCGCGGATCGCGGGTCGCCTTCGCCCTGCCATTCGGGAACGGGGGCGGGATCGTCTACCTTCAGGAGCCCGCGCTCGACGAGGACTCCCACCAGGGCGGCGGTGATGCTCTTTCCCGCAGACCAGCTGATCTGAGGGGTGTGGGGAGTGAAGCCGGGAGCGTACCGCTCGCCCACGATCTTGCCCTTGTAGGCGACGACCAGGGCGCGCGTGTTCTGGGGCTCGGCCATGGCCCAGTCGAGAACCGCGTCGAGCTTCGCGGAGTCGACCTCGGGAAAGGTGCCGCGCGAGTCCAGGTCTCCCGTGGGCCAGGCGATTTTCGAGGGGTCCTCGGGAACGCGCGGCACGGCGACGGGCTCGAAGGACACCTCCGTCGCGCCCGGGGGAAGGATGACGCAGCCCTGGTCTCCCAGGTAGCGCGCGCTCCGCGGCTCGATCCCCGGGCCGCTTACGGTGACGATCTTCGTCTCCTCGTCCACCAGGTAGGCGAAGTCCGCCTGCCAGAAGAAATCGGGGAAGGGCGCGATGTCCTCGGCCACGATCTGCTCCGGCGAACGACGGTAGTCGCGGCCGACGACGAAGGTTCCCGAGCACAGGTGATGGGCGCCCATCGCCGCGGCGTACTGGCGCGCCTCGGGGGCGGGAGCTTCGGCGGAACCCTCGGGTTGGGGCGGGGGCGGCGAGCAGGACGCGGCGAGAGCGCTCGCGAGAACAATGCAGGCGGTGCGGGTATGGAACATCGGACCCTCCTTGGGCGGGGGAATTCTAGCCGCATGCGTCCCCGATCTGGAGCCCATTCCACGGGGACCGCGAGCCCTCTCGGTTGAACGAGGCGATGCTCGAAGGGAGACGCCTTCCGCCGGAAAAGGAGGATCTTCAAATAATCGGCTTCCTTGAACGAGGATTGCTCGCGGATTTCGCGGGCGCGGCGAGCTTGGAATCGGGGCGTCCCAATCGGATAGAATAGCCCTCCCCCCAGAGCAGGGAATCGGTCCAAAGGAGCGGGTCATGCGCAAATCGTTCGAACGGCTTTTTCTCGCCATTCTGCTGCTGCTGCCGGTCTACGGGGCGGCCCAGGGGCGTCCCATCCAGCTCAGTATGACTCTCCCGCGAGCCAAGGGAGCATCGAGCCTTCTCACCGCCGGCAACTACACCATCGCGCTTCAGCTGCGGGCGCAGGATGCCGCGGCGTTCGTGGACGATCTCAGCTTCGAGGCCATGGTCCTCACGGACCCCGACGCCTGCATCGACATGAGCCATTTCTCGTCGATCGGTCCCTTCGAGACCTGCTCCGGAGGCCCGAACGAAACGTACCTCGCCTTCCGTTCCGAGCGATTCGACCAACCGTCCGTGGTCGACGCCTGTGACCCAGCCGTGAGCCAGCGGCTGGTCGACGACCTCTTCAATCCGGCGAACGTCCTCAATCTCAACAAGCCCTATCTCATCGCGGGGAACGTATCCGGGACCGCAGGAAGCACCGACGGCATTCTGGAGCTCCGCCCGGTGGGTCCCGGAACCGGCGGGAACGCGAGCGCGCCCAACTCCCAGGATTGTTACGGGCTCGCGGCCGACGACGACCTTCCGGGACTGGTGCTAATGGCGGACATGGGGGGCATGATTGTTTTCGACGAGGACTTCAACCGCGTGGGTGCGCGAATCCGGAACTTCGCGGGCATGCTGAACAGCGTCACCATCGAGCTCCTCGACCGCGCCGACCGGAGCTCGATCATGGCATTTCTCAGGGTGCCCGACGGGCTGCTCG
>DAISKN010000271.1:0-8599 GCA_036820975.1 Acidobacteriota bacterium
GGCGAGCGACGTCGCCTGGGAGGACGTCCTGTCCGCCGGCGAGGAGAGCGAGGCGCACATCGCGGCTCCGGACGAGGTCACGAACGTGCTCTTCTCCTCGGGGACGACGGGAGTCCCGAAAGCGATTCCCTGGACCCACGTCACCCCGCTCAAAGGCGCGATGGACGCTCACTTCCACCAGGACGTTCATCCCGAAGACGTGGTCGCCTGGCCCACGAGCATCGGCTGGATGATGGGTCCTTGGCTCATCTTCGCGAGCCTTCTGAACCGGGCGACGATGGCCCTGCATGGAGACGCTCCGACGTCGCCCTCGTTCGCGCGGTTCGTGAGGGAAGCTCGGGTCTCGATTCTGGGCGTCGTCCCCTCGATGGTGCGGACGTGGCGCTCGGAGGGCTCCGTATCGGAGGAGGACTTCGCGTCCGTACGGCTCTTCAGCTCCACGGGCGAGGCGTCGACCGAGGAGGACTACCGCTGGCTCATGAGCCGGGCGGGATTTCGAGCGCCGATCATCGAGTACCTCGGGGGCACCGAGATTGGAGGAGGCCACCTCGCCAGCACCCTCCTCGACCCAGCCCCCCCTTCGACTTTCACCACTCCCACTCTCGGCGTCGATTTCGTCGTTCTCGACGAGGACGGCCGTCCGGTTTCCCCGGGAGAGACGGGAGAGCTCTTCCTGGTTCCGCCGGCGCTCGGCATGTCGCAGCGCCTCCTGAACGCGAGCCATGACGAGGTCTACTACGAGGGTTGTCCCCGCGGTCCGAACGGCGAGATCCTCCGGCGGCACGGGGATCGAATCCAGGTACTCGCCGGCGGTGGTTTCAAAGCGCAGGGACGCGCCGACGACACCATGAACCTCGGCGGAATCAAAGTCGGCTCGCTCGAGATCGAGCGGCTTACGAACGAGCACCCCGCCGTTCTCGAAAGCGCGGCGGTGGGTGTGGCGTCCACCGGGGGCGGCCCGGAGAGCCTCGTCGTTCACGTCGTGCTGCGGGAGCCGGTCGACCCCGATCGCCTCAAGCAGGAGCTGTCCGAGGCGATAGCCCGCCGGCTGAATCCTCTGTTCCGAATCGAGGAGGTTCTGATCCTCGATGCTCTCCCGAGGACGGCGTCGAACAAGATCGTCCGACGCGAGCTGCGGGGCTTGCGCTAATCTTCCCGAGGAGGGAGGGGAGGATGACACTTGTATCGTGCCGCCCTGTTTCTCGTCCTTGCGTCCGAGCTCGAAGCCCAGAACTGGCCCCAGTTTCGCGGTCCTGAGGGAAGCGGCGTCGCCGATCGGCAGAACCTGCCTCTCGAATGGAGCGTCGAGGAAGGTCGGAACCTCCTCTGGCGCGCTCCGATAGAGGGGCTCGCCCACTCGAGCCCTATCGTTTGGGGGGATCGCGTGTACCTCACGACCGCGATCG
Source organism: Acidobacteriota bacterium (assembly GCA_036820975.1). Classification (GTDB taxonomy): domain Bacteria; phylum Acidobacteriota; class Vicinamibacteria; order Marinacidobacterales; family SMYC01; genus DAISKN01. The sequence continues at coordinate 1,407 of DAISKN010000271.1, forward strand.
CCGAAACCGCGGGAGACCCCACGCTCGTGCTCGGCGACAGCGACGTGGCCGGAATCGATCCCGCCGCGGACATCGTGCCTCACCGCTGGGAGATCCTCGCTCTCGACAAACAGACCGGCGCCGTCCTCTGGCGGAAGACCGCCCATCGAGGAGTTCCCCGGCTGAAGCGGCACGTCAAGGCGAGCCACGCTTCCGCGAGCCCGGCCACCGACGGCAGGAACCTCGTTGCTCTCCTCGGCACGGAAGGGCTCTTCTGCTTCGACATGGAGGGAGACCTTCGCTGGCGCTCCGACGTCGGACTTCTCGACGTCGGCTACTGGGGTGAGCCCGAATATCAGTGGGGGGCTTCGAGCTCTCCTCTGATCTACGAGAACCTGGTCATCGTGCAGAACGACCGACAGAAGGACTCGTTCGTCGCCGCCTACGATCTCGAGAGCGGAAAGGAAGTCTGGCGCGCGTCCCGCGACGAGAAGCCGGCCTGGAGCACGCCCGCGATCTACCGGGGCGAAAGCGGGGCGGAGCTCGTCACCAACGGCGCCAACTGGATCCGGGCGAACGATCCCAGGAACGGTGAGGAGCTCTGGCGGCTCTCGCACGGAGACCTCCAGGTCATCACCCCCACCCCGATCGTCGCCGGAGATCGCATCGTCGTGACCGGCGGGAACCCGACGGGAGCGCAGACCACCTTCGCCATCCGGCCGGGCGCGCGCGGCGACGCGCAGAGCCACGTCCTCTGGACGGCGGAAAGGAGCTCTCCCTACACGCCCACGCCGGTGGCCTACGACGGGATCCTCTACGTCATCGTCGACAACGGAATCCTTTCGGCTTACGACCTCGCTACCGGAGAGCGGCTCTACCGGACGCGGCTCGAAGTGGGGGCGGGATTCTCGGCCTCGCCGATCGCCTCGGACGGAAGGATCTATCTACCGAGCGAAGACGGCGCGGTCTTCGTGGTGCGGGCGGGGCGGGAATTCGAGTCGCTCGCCCGGAACGAAATGGGAGAGCCGCTCATGGCGTCGCCCGCGGTCTCGGAAGAGATCCTGTTCGTCCGGGGAAGCCGGCACCTCTTCGCGATCAGGCCTCGATCGTGACCGCCTCGACCTGATAGTCGATGGCGTTTACGCTCACTCCGGTGGCGACGGTGATGAGCTGCCTCCCGGTGAGGCCGTTCGTCGGCGTGATGGTGACGAGACCGGTCGTGAAATCGACCCGGTACTGAAGATTGGCGTTGGCCTGAACGGGGACCGCGAGGCCGTTCGTGGCGAGACCCGTCTGATCGAGAAAGCGCGCCGAGGTGCCGTCCTCGACGTCGAACGCCTGAAGCTGGTACGAAAGCGGCGTGTCCACCCGGGTCCGGAGCTCGGGAATGTCGGCGAGAAACGGCGGGCTGTCGACGGTGTCGGGGCTCACGTTCACCCGGAACGTCTGCCGCGCTTCCTGGCCGCTCGCGTTGCGGACGATCACCGTTACATCGACCGCGCCGGTGGCCCCTTCCGGGGCCTTCAGCCGGACGACGGCATTCTCCTCGTCGATGAAGCTCCGCGCCGACTCGATGGCCACGCTCGTGGCCGGCCGGTCGCCCGCGCCCACCGCCACTTCGCTGATGCTTTCGCGAACGCTCTCGCCCTCGACGAGGACACCGAAGATGGAGTGGTTGTAATCCAGATGACGCTGGGCGCCCTCGGTGACGAAGAACTGCGAGTCGTTGGTATCGTCGAAGGACTTGGCCATCGAGAGAATGCCCGTGCGGTTGTGCTGGAGGTCGACGTGGAACTGGTCGTCGAAGGCGCCGAGCGGGGAGCCTCCGGAGCCGGTTCCCGTGGGGTCGCCTCCCTGGATCACGAAATTGTCGATGACCCGATGGAAGATGACGCCGTCGTAGAACCCGGAGTCCGCGAGCTGGACGATGTGGTCGGTCACGCGCCGCGCGTTGTCGTCGAAGAGCTCGAATACCATCTCGCCGAAGCCGGCGACCTGTATGCGGAGGCTGCGATTGTCCCTGAGCACCGTGGCGGCGACGAGCGCATCGCTCGTCTCGACGGTATAGGTGAGAGGTCCCTCTCCCTCCGCATCCAGGGACAGGAAGAGCGGCGAGCCCCCGAGGAGCTGGATGTCGCCGATTGGCGGCAGTGTCGGCTGCGCCCCGGCAACCGCGGGGAAAAGGACCAGGAGCGCCCAGGGTGGAAACCGCATCGGTGTCGGCTAGCCTAGCACAGAAGAGGTAAACTCGTCCCGCAGTGAACCGGCAGACCCTTACTCTCGGGACGTACGAGGATGCGTTCGCCCGGGAAGCCCGCGTCTGGCGCGAGGAGAAACGCGTCCCGAGGCTATGGGACAGGGATGCTTCGCTCTGGACGGACGAGGACGAGGGACGCTGGCTCGGGTGGCTCGACGTCGTCGGACGGGAGTTTTCTCGGGTCGACGACCTTGAGGCCCTGGCCAGGGAAGTCTCGGGCTTCGAGAGCGCCGTGGTCCTGGGAATGGGAGGCTCGAGCCTCTGTCCGGACGTCCTGGCCCGGAGCTTCGGCCGACGTCCCGGATTTCCCCGACTCCTGGTTCTCGACTCGACCGTCCCGGCCCAGATCGTGGAGCTCGAAGCCGACATCAATATAGAGACGACGCTCTTCATCGTCGCTTCGAAGTCCGGGACCACGGCCGAGCCCATCGCGTTCGAGAAGTACTTCTTCGACCGGGCGCGCTCCGGAGAGCAATTCCTCGCCATTACCGACCCCGGAAGCTCGCTCGAGCGCCTCGCCCGCGAGAAAAGCTATTGGCGCATCCTTCACGGCGAGCCCGAGATCGGCGGGCGCTTCTCGGCTCTCTCCCGGTTCGGAATGGCCCCGGCGGCAATCTCTGGCATCGAGCCGCGGGGATTCCTGAAGAGGGCTCAGGGGATGGCGGAAGCGTGCGGGCCCGGCGTCGATCCGGAGGAGAACCCCGGAGTTGCCCTCGGCCTCGCTCTAGGGACGCTCGCCCGCGCGGGCAGGGACAAGCTCACGCTCTTCACCTCCCCCGAAGTCGAGTCGTTCGGAGGCTGGCTCGAGCAGCTCATCGCCGAATCGACGGGAAAAGACGGAAAGGGAATCGTTCCCGTCGATCGAGAGGCTCCTGGCAGCTTCTATCCCGTGGATCGCCTGTTCGCCTACGTGGGAATCGGACCGTCGGAGAGGCTCGCGGACCTCGTGCGGGAGGGACACCCGGTCATCCACATCGAGCTCGACTCGGCGGACGGTCTCGCGGAGGAGTTCTTCCGGTGGGAGATCGCGACCGCGGTCGCGGGCTCGGTCCTCGAGCTGAACCCTTTCGATCAACCGGACGTCGAAGCGGCCAAGGTCGCGACCCGCGCCCTCATGGCCCGCTTCGAGGAGACGGGGGAGCTTCCAAAGCACCCGGCGGGCGGGGAGCTCGAAGAGCTTCTCTCGACGCTCGCGCCCGGAGACTACTTCGCGATCAACGCGTTCGTCGCCATGAACCGGGAGAACGACCTGGCGCTTCAGGCGCTGAGGCACCGGGTGCGGGACGATGAACGAGTCGCCACCACTCTCGGCTACGGACCACGCTACCTTCACTCGACGGGCCAGCTCCACAAAGGCGGTCCGAACCGGGGGGTGTTCCTCCACATCACGTCTGACGATGCGAAGGACGTCGCGATCCCCGGCCAGAGATATACCTTCGGCCAGATGAAGGCGTTTCAGGCGGCGGGAGATTTCGAAGTGCTCCGCGCTCGAGGCCGGCGCGGCCTTCACGTCCACCTCGGCGCGGACGTTCCCTCCGGCCTTCGGCTACTCGCTTCGTAGCGCGAGGAGCGGGTCGAGCCGGGCCGCGCGCCGCGCCGGAAGAACGACCGCGACCAGCGCGACCAGAATCAGGAACAGAGAGGCGAAAGCGAAGGTCGCCGGATCGTAAGAGGTCACGCCGAAGAGAAGACCGGAGACGAGACCGCGGGCGAGGAATGCGGCGCCGAGGCCGATGAGAAGTCCGATGGCCAAAAGGCGCGCTCCTCGGCGGAGGACGAGCCCCGCGATGTCGCCGCGGGTGGCTCCGAGGGCCGCGCGGATTCCGATCTCGAAGGTTTGCTGCGTCACGGTGTAGCTCAGGACGCCGTAGAGACCGATGGCCGCGAGGACGAGGGCGAGGGCGGCGAAGACCCCGAACAGAAGCGAGGTGAATCGCCGAGGGGCGACGTGATCGGAGAGGATGCGCTCCATCGTGCGCACGTCGACGATGGGAATCTCGCCCGCGACCGACCAGACGGCCTTCTCGACCTGAGGCTGCAGGCGATCGGGCGCCTCGCGGCTCGCGACTACGAGAGTGGTCGTGAGATAGAACGACGCGGGGTTCTGGGCGTAGGGGAAGTAGACTTCGGGCGGAACGTCCTTTGTGAGGTCCCACTGCCTTGAGTCGGAGACCACACCGACGACCGTCCGGAAGTCCTGCTCCTCCGGCTCCCCGATCCGCATCCGGCGGCCGAGGATGGACTCGATCGAAGCATAGCGTTCGGCGAGAGTCCGGTTGACGACGATGACCCGCTCCGCGCGCTCGTCGTCGCCGTCCGTGAAATCCCGGCCGGCGAGAAGAGAGACTCCCATCGTCTCGAAGTAGGCGGGCGTCACCGTGCGCATCGACGCCCGGGGAAGCTCGCCGGCTTTGCCCGCTTCCGCGCCGTCGAGGACGAAGTTGAAGCTCCAGATGTCCCCGCCGATCGGCAGGTGATTGATGAGCGCGGCGCCGCGGACTCCGGGGATCGCGCCCACGGCTTCGCGGACCTGGCGAAAGAGAATCGACTGCCGCTCGGGATCCGTGTGATTGGAGCCCGCGAGGAGCAGGGACGAGGTGAGGATCTCGTCGCGCCGGAATCCGGGGTCGAGCGTCTGGAGCGCGTGGAAGCTCCGGACTACCAGCCCCGCGGCGACGAGCAGCAATGCCGAGGTCGCTACCTGCGAGACGACGAGGACGTCTCTTAGACGCCGTCCCCGGGAGTCGGTCGCTCGGGTTCCCGCCTCGCGGAGTGCCGAGACTCCGGCCGCCCTCGGCAGGCTCGCGATCGACAGCAGAAGCGCCACTCCGATGGAGACGAGAACGGCGTAGAGCAGGAGGCGCGCGTCGACGCCGATCTCCGCGAGCCGGGGGAGATCGGAAGGCGCGAGCCCCACGATAGCGGGCACCCCCCAAAGGGCGATGGAGGCGCCGACGAGACCCCCGAGGGCCGCGAGGAGAAGGCTCTCGGTGAGCTGCTGCCGCAGACGTTGGGCTCGCCCCGCGCCGAGCGCGACCGCGAGCGCCGCGTCTTTCGCCTGCCCCGCGGCCCGCACGAGCTTCAGGTTGAGGACGTTGGCGCAGGCGATGAGGGCGAGGAGAAGGACTGCGGCGAGAAGGAGCAGGAGCGCTGGCCTCGCATTCGCGGTGACCGGCTCGAGCAGGGGCTCGAGCGTGACCGCGGTCTGCGCGTTCTCGGGGAACCGCGTCTCGAGGCGGGCGCCGATGCCTTCCATCTCGAGGCGCGCCTCTTCGAGAGAGACTCCCGGCTCGAGCCGAGCGAAGACACGAAGGAAGCGGGAGTGCCGGGCGGCTTCCTCGGGGGTGAAGGAGAGAGGCGCCCACATCTCGGCCCCGGTGGTCCAGAACGGCGGAAACCGGAACCCCTCGGGCATGACGCCGGCGACGACGTGAGCTTCGCCGTCGAGAACGAGAGTGCTGCCGATGATGGACGGGTCCTCTCCGAATCGGCGGCGCCAGAGGTCGTAGCCGAGGACGACGACGCGATCGTCTCCCTCCCGGAAGACCCGCCCGAGAAGCGGCCGCACTCCGAGGAGTCCGAAAAGGGTCGGCGACGCTTTCAAGCCGCGGAGCTCGTCCGGTCGATCGCGGCCGGTCAAGCTCGGCGACCAGGGGTGGGCGGCGGTCATGAGCGAAAGTGTCTCGCTCTCCGAGCGCCACGCCTCGAAGTTGACCGGGGAGGTCGGAGCCCGCCGCGTGTCGTGGACCTTCTCGTGGAGGAAGAGCGCCACCAGCCGACCGGAATCCGAATAGGGAAGCGGCCGGAACAGGATCGCATCGACGAGAGTCATCATGATGACCACGGCCCCGATGCCGAGACCGAGCGTCAGGACGGAGGCTACGGTGAACGCGGGGGCGCGCAGCAGGCGACGGGCGCCGATGCGCAGATCCTGGGCGAGGCTGCCGGTCATGATGGAGGTCCTCCTTCGAGGCTTTGGGGGCGCCAAATCGCGTTCGAGACGGTGGAGATCCCAACCTGCACGTAGAAGGGCATAAGGTCCTCCGAGAATGCCCCATCGCGCGCGGGTTATCGCGACCGATTCGAGGAACGCTTCTTCCATCTCCGGGCCGTACACAAGATGGAACTCCGGGGGGAGCATCCGGAGCATCCATCGATAGATTCGCCTCATCGTCATCTTCAGCGGGGACCTACCGGCTTCAGGAGATTGCGGGCTCGAGCCGCCTGGACGTAGCGCTCGAGCCTCTCGGTTTCCGCGGCCAGGGCTCTGCGACCCTTGTCGGTGATGCCGTAGTAGCGCGGTTTGCCGCCGCCGGCTTTGCCGTCCCGCGGAGCTCGCTTCTCGACCACCAGCTCGGATTCGGCCAGCTCCTTCAAGGAGCCGTAGAGCATCCCCGGCCAGAGGTGGATCTGCCCCTCGGTGCGCTCGAGCACGTCCCGCATAATCTCGAGGCCGTGCCGATCCTGATCAGCCAGCGCGAGAAGGACCTGGAAGAGGTGTGGTTTCATGGATTAAAGATTATCTCGAACAGTATATACGTATCAAGATACTCCTAAGTTCGAAGGCGGACCGGAGAAGTCCGTGTTTGACAAGCCCAGCTGTGAATTACTATCATAAGTCCGACCAAACAGGTCGGAGTTCGTATGCTCAGATTATCGAAGAAAGTCGACTACGCCCTCATCGCCTTGATGCACCTCGCGCATCAGGACCAGACGGGAGAGGCGAGCGCTTGGAGCGCCCGGGAGATCGCGAAGGGGTGCGGTCTTCCGCCGGACCTTCTCGCGAAGATCCTTCAGCGGCTGGCGCGCGAGGGCATCGTGGTCTCGCACCAGGGCACCAAAGGGGGCTATAGTCTGAGCCGGCCCGCGGAGCGGATCCCCGTGGTCTCGGTCATCGAGGCCGTCGACGGCCCGCTGTCGCTCACGCAGTGCTTCACCGACGAAGGCACCTGCGACC
>DAISKN010000272.1:0-8577 GCA_036820975.1 Acidobacteriota bacterium
CCTCCACATGTCGAGCGGACTCGAGACTGTGGACAACGAGAAATGCGCCGTCGTCGGATCCTGCCTGAGCTACTGGGCGGGCGCGAGCTCGGTCGAGGGCGCGCTCGGCCGCGGACTCGTCACCCGTCCGGGGACGACGTGGGACTACGAGAACTACGATACCCTCGTCGCGGTCCATTCGCTGAAGACGGCTCTCGGGGAAAAAGACTACCTGGAGTTTCCGCGCAACGCGCTCCTCGACAAGATCGGCATGCGCAGCACCGTTCCCGGAGTCGACCGCTTCGGCGACTACATCCTGAGCAGCCAGGTCTACACCAACGCTCGCGACCTCGCCCGATTCGCCCTGCTGTACCTGAACCGCGGAAAGTGGCCGAACGCGAGTGGAGAGACCATCATTCCCGAATCCTGGATCGACTTCTCCCGCACTCCCGCGCCCTCGACCCTCGGCCGCGGCGGGTTCTACGGCGGCCAGTGGTGGCTCGTCCCCGACGACCGCAAGGACATCCCCTCCGATACCTACACCACGGCGGGAAACCGCGGACAGCATGCCGTCGTCGTGCCGTCTTACGACGTCGTCATCGTGCGGAGAGGGCTCGACTGGCTTCCTGGCAAGCACTCCTTTCCCGAGTGGGACCTGACGCGCGAGGTATTGAAGGCGTTTCCCAAGGGGACCTGGGGAAGCAAGCCGAGACCGACCACAGACAGCCAGTAGAGCCGTGAAGAGCCCGCTCGCGCGGCGAATCGACGGCATGGAGAAGAAGTACGGCCGTCCCACGCCGCCGAGGATGCGGGATCCGTTCGAGCTCGTGCTCTGGGAGAACGTAGCCTACCTGGCGGATGACGATAGACGCGCGCGCGCCTTCAGCCAGCTGAAGAAGACGGTGGGCCTCCGGCCCGAGGATATCCTGGCCGCGCGGGAGGACGCTCTTATCGCGGTCGCCTCTCACGGAATAAAACCCGAGCTGCGCGTCGGGACCCTTCGCAGCTGCGCCGAAATCGCGGTCAAGGAGTTCGGCTCCGACGTCCGCGGGGCACTCGCGCTTCCGCCGAAAGACGCGATGCGGAAGCTGCGGAAATTCCCCTCCATCGGAGAGCCGGGAGCCGAGAAGATCCTGCTCTTCACCCGCACCCATCCGGTCTTCGCGCTGGAGTCGAACGGTATGCGCGCGCTGCTGCGACTCGGCTACGGGAAGGAGAGCAAGAGCTACGCCGCCTCCTACCGATCGGTTCGAGAGGCCGTCTCGAAGGAAGTCCTCTCCGACTGTGACTGGCTCATCCGCGCTCATCTCCTGCTGAAGCGCCACGGGCAGGAGACTTGCCGGAGGTCGGCGCCGGCCTGCGAGCTCTGCCCGGTTCAGGATGGTTGTGCATTCTTCCAAACGAGGTGACCCATGCGTTTTTCTTCTCTATCGGCCTCGGCTCTCATCGGTTCCATGGCGCTGTTGCGCTGCGCGCAACCGGAGGCGACCGTGCCGCCACCCGTGCTGAAGATGCCGAAGGCGGTCATCGACCTCTCCCCCACGATCGGCGAGGACTTCCCCGTCGTCGCTCTCGGAGAAAAGGCGGTTGCATCCTTCGGGATGGCGCCCCGCACCAAGTTCGAGGTCAACGTGATCGAGGAGCCGTTCTACGCCGGCGAAGCGGTCTATTGCCTTTCGAACCACGTCGGACCCCACTACGATCCGCCGAGCCACGTCATCAAGGGAGCCAAATCGAGCGACCAGGCCCCGCTGGAGAAGTTCTACGGAAGGGCGAAGCTCCTCGACTTCCGTTCGAAGCCGAAGGACGAGCCGCTGGTGCGCGCCGACTTCGAGAACCGCGGCATCGAGCCCGGGGATATCGTGCTGGTCGCGGTCGGCTACCAGGCCCCCACGGGCCCGGAGGAGCTTCCGTCCTATGCGTATCTCTCGGGCGAAGCGGCGGAGTATCTCGCCGGGATTCCCATCAAGGCCTTCGCCTCCGACATGCCGAGCCTCGGAAGTATGAAGGGCTACGGGAAGCTCATCGAGCAGGGGATGAAGGGCTCCGAGAGCATCTTACCCGAGCACATCGCGTTTCTCTCGCGCGACATCCCGAACATCGAGGGACTCGTCAATCTCGAGAGCCTGGTGGGCGAGGAGGAGATCGTCTTCGTGGGCTTCCCGCTGAAGATCAAGGACGGAAACGGCGCGCCCCTGCGCGCGGCGGCCCTCGTCTACTGACTTGCTACCGATCGGGATTCGACTTACCATCGAATCGCCGTGGCAGTTTCAGGCCGCCCGCGACGGTGGCTTGCGGGCACGCTCGTCGGCCTCTCGGCCGTGGGTTTGTCGCTCGCCTTGGCCGCGGCACAAGAAGCCCAGGAAACCCCCGACTGGTCCTTCTGGGCCAACTCCAACTGGCGAGGGTGGTGGAATCGCGTGCCGCCCCGCTTTCCCGATCCCGAGGATCTCCGCGATCGGGCGTTCTCCTTCTGCCGGATTCTCTACCAGAGCGTCCGCGACGAGCCCCTGGGCCACGGCTGGAACACCGATTACCCCGACTCCGATGTGAACTTCATGATTCGACTGTCGGAGCTCACCAGCGCCGGCATCAACCGGGACGGCGACGGGAGCCCGAAACACGTGGTGGTGACGCTCACCGACGACGCCCTCTTCAACTACCCCTTCATCTTCATGTCGGACGTGGGAACGGCAGGCTTCACCGAGCCCGAGGCGGAGCGCCTGCGGGACTACCTCCTCCGCGGAGGCATCCTTTACGTCGACGACTTCTGGGGCGAGGCCGCGTGGGAGCACTGGTCCGAGGAGATGGCGCGGGTCCTCCCGCCCGATCGGTACCCCATCGTCGACATCCCCTTCGACCATCCAATCTTCCAGACGTTCTTCACCGTTCGCCAGGTGCCCCAGGTGCCTTCGATCCAGTTCTGGCGCCGATCGGGTTACGCCGGCACGTCGGAGCGCGGGAGCGAGTCGGAAGACGTTCACTTCCGCGGAATCCTGGACGAGCGCGGCCGGCTCATGGTGATCATGACCCACAACACCGACATCGCCGACGGCTGGGAGCGCGAGGGCGAGGACGAGGAGTTCTTCTACCGATTCTCGATCCGCGCCTACCCTCTGGGAGTGAACATCGCGATCTACGCGATGACGCACTAGCCTTTGGATCCCCGGCACCTGGTTCTCTTCGACGGCGTCTGCGTGCTCTGCGATTCCTCGATGCGATGGCTCGTCGACGCGGATCGCGGAGAGCGCCTGAGCTTCGCTCCTCTCCAAGGAGAGACCGCGAGGACCGTCTTCGCCCGCCATCCTGAGGTAACGGGTGATCTATCGAGCGTGGTCTACGTGCGCGACTTCGGCACTCCCCGCGAGACCCTGTACCTGCGCTCCGACGCCGCGGCAGCTATTCTTCGAGAACTCGGTGGTGCGTATCGGGTTCTCGCGCTCTTTCGCCTGCTCCCTCGCTTCCTGCGCGACGCCGCCTACGACTGGGTCGCGGCGCACCGCTATCGCTGGTTCGGAAAGCTCGACGCTTGCCGTCTCCCGGACAAGGGCGCGCAAAAGCGGTTCTTGCCGTAGCTACCCTGGGCACATTTACGCCGCATCGTCGGAGTCACCCTGCGGATTCGTCCGCCACGGCATCCACGAACGTGGGTGTCTTCGGAATCCCCATCGCCATGGCCGCAGCAGGGCGCGGCGGGTCGCCACCCCCGAGGTCGAAATGATGTTTCCGCCTTCCGCTCGAGCCACGCGGCGCGCCATGTGCTCCCGCGAAGCCGGTGATGGCGCGCCAACCGGCCGTAGCGGTCGGCCAGGTAGAGGTGCACCTCGCGATTCAGCAGCCTTCGGCCGGTCGGATTGGCGATCCAGACCAGTGCAAGGGTGGAGCCGATATCGAAGCGCAGCCGCCACGGCGACGGCTCATCGTGGTCTCGGTTCATGCGACAGCCTGCCGTGCATTCAACCCAGCCCCCACAGGATGTCGAGCAGGCTGTTTACCCAGTCCCACGTCTTGCGTGCAACGCTTTTCTCATTGCGACGCAGGCTGCGGAAGTAATCGACCGTCACGCCCACGATCAGCGCCGTTGCGATCAGCACCGTCAGCAGTATTTCAAGAGACATCGCCCGTCACCGACCTGAGCCTGATCATCGGGGTGCTATGGGCTCCAACCCGGTCTTCGTGACAATGACGGCGGCTTCCGGAGATGCCAGAACCCCGATCAGAGCGCGCGCCGCATCCGGGTTCCTGGAGGCTGTCGTGACGCCGGCGGAGAACACCGTCACCCTCTGCACCTCGGGCGGGAGCGGTCCGACGTACTCGATGCCTGGAATCGGCAGCAGCTCGCTGGTCTGCTGGAAGCCGATCTCCGCCTCTCCGCGCGCAACCACGGCGCCGACGCGCTCGCGCTCGATTCGCCGTGCCTTGCCCATGACCTGGTCGGCGATCCCGAGGCGTTGAAAGAGCTCGGTCGAAAGATATCTCCCGCTGACGCTGGAGGAGTACGCGATAGACTCCGCCTCGAGGAGAGTACGCCGTAGAGCCTCGACCGAGCTGATGTCCGGCTTGCGCGCGCCCGCCCGCACGGCCATACCGATGCCTGATCGCGCCAGGTCGACCCGGCTGTCGGCCAGCACGAGGCCGTCCGCCATCAACTGCTCCAGAGAAGCCTCGGCCATGATGACAACGTCGACGGGCTCGCCACCCTGAACGCGATTCGGAATGGAATCGTGTCCAGTGCCCATCGAGGTCGCGGCGGTCACGATTCTGGCTTTGGTCACTCGCTCCAGCTCCGGAATGAGCTCCAGATACGCCGCGGTGAAGGTGCCTGACGTCATGACGATGAGGTCGTCCGCTGGCGCCGCCCCGAGGAGGAGCACCAGGCCGGCGACGAGGCACGCGGTTTTTCTGGAGACACACCCCCTTGCTTTCACGAGCACCTACCTCACTTATGCGACTGAATCACTGACTGCGGCAACCCCGGCGGCTGGTGGACCTCGCTCTTTTCGAAGCCCGCCTCCCGGAACATCTCCTGGTACTCGGTGAACGTATAGGCGTCGCCCGAGGGGGTGGTATTGAGCATGATGAAGGCGAAGGCACCCGGCTGGGGCGGAGTAACCCGGTCGTCGTTCGGCACGAACTCCAGCGTGAGCGCTCGTCCGCCGGGGCGGAGGGCGCGATGGACCTTCTTCATCAGACCGACGCACGTCGCCTTGTCGAAGTGATGAAAAAAGTTCGTCAACAGAGCCACGTCGTAGCCGTCGCCGAACTCGACCTCGAAGGCGCTTCCAGGGATGAGGTTCAGCCGCTTCGACACTCCGGCGCTCTCCGCGTTCTCGCGGGCGACCTCGAGGACCGCGGGCCAGTCGACGGCGTGGATCTCGGCCGCGGGGCTCTTCTTCGCGACGTGGATCCCGAATAGGCCGTGGCCTGCCGCGATGTCGAGCACCTTGGACACCCCGCCCGCGAGCTCCGCTATGAACTCCGCCGCCGGCCGAACCATGGGTGCCATTCCGCGCGCGAACTCGACCCATATCGGATTGTTGGGCTCGACGGTTCCCTGGCCGTCGAGACTGGTTCCACCCCGGCGCACGCTCCCGGCGACGTCGCTGAAGGCGTCCTTCAGGCCCTGCGACATCAGGAACCGCGCGGCGGTTCCCATGTAGGCGGGAGAGCGGCGGTCGAGAAAAACCGCCGCATCGGGAGCGAGGAAGTAGCTGCCGTCGCTCTTGGACAGCAGCCCATTGACGACGAGGTAGTCGCAGAGAACCCGAACGCCTTTCTCGGCCGCCCCGAGCTTCTCGCCCAGGGATTTCGCGGTTACGAACCCTTCGCCAATCGCGGAAAAGAGGTCCAGGTCGATTGCCGCGCCCAGCGCCTCGCTGCGCTGGAAGGCGGTCATGGTATCGAAGATTCGCTCGGGGGTCGGCATGTTCGGCGTCATGCCGCCAAGGATACTAGTTTTCCGAGTCGAAGATCTTGTCGAGGAGCCGGCGCATCGGATTCCGGTCTTCCTCCGAGAACGGAGACTCGTGTCGAACCTCGTTGCCGTCGATGATGTGCGTCGGCTCCGATGATCCCTCCGATTCCTCCGGCTCGGAAAAGGGGGGCGGAGGAGGATCGAATACCGGCGGAACGACCTGAACCGGGCGAAGGTCCGTCGCCCTTCGCCCCACCGCCTCGCCGAAGCGGCGAGCGAGCTCGGAAGCGGACGGCCGATCGTGCATGCTCTTGCTCATCGCCGCCATGACCACGGACTCGAGCTCGCGCGTCACCATGGGGTTCAGCTCCCGGAGCGACCGCGGCGTCTCCCGCATGTGCTGCATCGCGACCGCCATGAGGTCCTTCGACTGGAACGGGGTCCTTCCGCCGAGCATGCGATAAAGGAGCACCCCCAGGCTGTAGACGTCGGCGCGCCCGTCGTAGTTCTCGTTGCTGAAACGCTCCGGCGCCATGTACGTAGGGGTTCCCAGGATGCTGCCCTCGACGGTGAGGTGCTCCTCGCTGGTCACGTCCCCGACGAGCTTCGCGATTCCGAAGTCGAGCACCTTGACGATCTCCCCGGCATGTCCAATGTGGATGAAAATATTCGCGGGCTTGATGTCGCGGTGGACCATCCCCTGGGCGTGGACCTCCGAGAGCACGTCGCAGATGGGCTCGAGGATCGCCGAGCACCGAAGCGGCGTGAGCGTTCCCTTCTCCTTCAGCTCCTCCGCGAGAGAGCGCCCCTCGAGGAGCTCCATCACCAGGTAGGCGACGCCGGTCGCTGTGATTCCGAAGTCCAGGACCGACACCGCGTTCGGGTGGCGCACCCGGCAGGCGGAGATCCCCTCGCGACGGAACCGCGCGAGCGCCTCGGACGCGGGGGCGAGGCTCGTCTGCAGCACTTTGATCGCGACCGACTGCTGCAGGCTGAGGTGCTTCCCGCGATAGACCGTTCCGAAGCTCCCGGTGCCGAGCTTGTCCTCCAGAAGGTACTTTTCGGCCAGCACCACTCCCGGCCCGATCTCCTGGGGGGTCGGGCTCGGGTCTTTCTTCGGCGCCGCGGCGATCTTCTGCCGCAGGTGGGCGGTGACCCGGGCGAGCACCACCGGAAAGTCGATGGGCTTGGTCACGTAGTCGTTGGCGCCGAGCTCGAGCGCCTCGACCACGTCTTCGCTCCGGTCCTTGGCCGTGGCCATGATGATCGGAAGCTCCGCGGTGGAGTACTTCTGGCGAAGGATCTTGAGCACTTCGATTCCGTTCAGCCCCGGCATCATGATGTCGAGGAGAATCAGGTCGAAGGATCCGTTCTCGATCATCTTGAGGGCTTCGTGTCCGTTCGACGCCGTCTTGACCTGATAGCCCTTGCGCGAGAGGCGCCGCGAGAGCATGTCGCGGTTGACCTCGTTGTCGTCCACGACGAGGAGCTGGCGTTCTTCGGGTGTCATTTTTCTCGACCGCTCTTCCTGCTCGCGGGCGCGGGCTCGGATTTGCTTTCCTTGGCCGAGAGCGTCGAATCCACGAGCTCCGGTGGAATGGCCACCTCTCCCAGCTCGACTCCGACGACGAACGGCACCGCCCCCGGAGGGAGCGGTTGAAAGTCCGCGGGCAGAGGCGGGAGCGGGATCGAGGGAATCGCCACCTCGAGCTCCCGTCGAACAGTCGACGCCGCGAGCAAATCGGCGGCGCGACGCGAGCCTTCATCCACCCGGCGGAACCCGTCGATCGCGAGGACGGCGCGGATCGGTTCGGCCTCGGCCCGGCTCGCGAGGGCATCGAGCGCCGAGGCGAGCGCGGCAAGCTGGCCCGGTGCGAACGCGCCGGGTCGAACCGCGATCACCGGGAGCGAGACCGGGGGGCTCGTGTAGATCGACGACAGCTCCTTGTCCAGATGATTGGCCAGGAGGGGGTTGTCCTCGGCCACCAGGGCGGCGTCGGTGCGGTCGTAGAGAACGGCGGCGATAGCGGTGAAGTCGTCGGTCTCCTGCACGATCCCGCCGAACCAGCGGGGAGGGTCGATCTCGCTGCGGAAGACGCTCTCGGCGAGGAAGCGCATCACGGGCTCGCTGGTTCCGAGGGTCATCGTCAGCGACCGCCCCTTCAGGCCGCCGAGCGACTCGAGACCACTGCCCTTCTTGACGACCACGATCTTGCGACCGGTCTCTCGTCCCCGGCGCACGAAGCGGTGGGCCGCCTCGTATCCGTCCGGCAGATCCAGGAGAAAGGCGGCATCGCAAACCACCAGGGCGGTCCCCTCCCCCTGGCTCGCGAGGAACTGAACGGCATCGTCGGACTTGCGGAACGCCTTGACCTCGAGCTCGAGCTCGGGAACCGAGCCCTGGATGTATGCGGCGAGGGCCGTCACGCCCTCCGCGAGACGGCTCATCGACTCGATCGGCGCCTCCGGCAGGTGCACGACCATGGCGCGTTTCTCGCCTCTCGCCGCGGACGCCACGGCCGCGATCAAGGCCATCGTCAGAACCGAATCCCGAAGGACTCTCATCGGTAAACCCTCCGGATGCCCTCGGCCCAGCTGCGTGCGTCCGAGCCGCGCCGGCCGCCGAGAGCCACGTACTCGTCGTAGAGGGCGAGTGCTTTCTCCGGCTCCCTCGCATCGTGGTG
>DAISKN010000273.1:0-8562 GCA_036820975.1 Acidobacteriota bacterium
GAGCTCAAGACCAGCTTCCAACCCAGCCATGAGTACCGCTATCCCGGCAGCTACACCGTCCATCTGCGCCTGATGCGGAACGGAAAGACGATCCTCGCCGGGAATACCCGGGTCGAGATCCGGAGCTAGGTCTCGAGCCCGACCAGAAGCTCGTGGTTGCGCAGGAGGATCTTCCCCGACGCAACCGAGGGCGTCCAGGTCTTCCCCGTCAGCACCTGCTGTCTCCGCAGGACCTCGAGGGCCGCGCGATCCGGCTGCAAGAGCGCGAGCTCTCCTGAATCCGAAAGCACGACGAGCCTGTCGCCGGCGACGACGATCGAGCCGGTTCCAAAGCCCCGGTCCCGCCACGGAGTCTCGCCCGTCCCGGCGTCGACCGCCTTGAATATGGCCATGTCGATGCTTTCGCGGAACCGCCCGCTTTCTTTCCAGGTCTCGACGACGCCCCTTTCGGACGTGGACCCGTTGCGCGCGGGCCCGAGGAATTGAGGCCACTCCTCGGGAACGGCGAGAGCGACGAGGAGCAGAAGGGCCGCGGACATGACCAGCAGACTACTTCGCGGCGGAGTAGATCAGTAGCTCGGGGACGGGTCCTCGCGACTTCGCCTTGGAGTTGATGGCGCGCGGCACCTGGACCTCGTCGATCCGAGGCCGCGGGTCGACGGCTTCGTAGAGCTCCCTCACGAGATCGGAGCTGCTGTTCGAGAGCACGACGAACGCGCCCCGGCGGGAGAGCTTCTCGAAAACGCGCGCGAGCCGCTGCTGCTCCTCGACCCCGAATCCGCCCGCGGTATAGCTCGTGAACCCGCTGGTCTCGGATAGCGGGTGGTAGGGCGGATCGAAGTAGATCAGATCTCCGGCGCCGGCCGTTTCGGTCGCCGCCTCGAAATCGGCGGCGTCGATTTTGACCCCTCGAAGAGCGGTGGCCACCGCGAGGAGGTTCTCGCGATCCACGATGCGGGGCCGGTCGTAGCGCCCGATGGGAACGTTGAAGGCTCCACGGCGGTTCACGCGATAGAGTCCGTTGTAGCAGGTGCGGTTCAGATAGATGAAGCGGGCGGCGCGTTCGGCCGGCTCGCGAGGAGCCGCCCGGCGCACGTTGTAATAATGCTCCCGGGAGTGGAGCGCCTGGTGCGTTTCGAGCTTCGCCAGGACCCGGTGGACGTCGTCCCGAATCGCGCGGTAGGCGTGGATCAGGTCCTCGTTCGAATCGGCGATGAGGAGCTCGAGCTCGGGGAAACTGCGGCGCATCCAGAAGAAGAGCGCCCCGGCTCCCACGAAGGGCTCCAGGTATCGCCGGAAGGCTCTATCGCGGGGAATGCGGGCCGCGATCTCGGACACGATGGACCCTTTGCCGCCCGCCCACTTGACGAAAGGGTGGGGGTCGGGAGAGGTCAGTCGGACGTCGGGAGCGCGGCCCATGCGGGCGCGATTCTACTATGAGCGCTTTTGCGCGAGTTGAGCGGCATCGAGCCTCGCCTGGGCGCGCTCGAAGTCGGCTCTGGCGGTCTCCATGTCGTAGGCGGTGCCGAACTGCTTGAGCCGCTCCTCGGCGCGGCGTTTCGCGGTCTCGGCGCGCTTGAGGTCGATGTCCTCCGCCCGCTCGGCGGTCTCGACCAGGACCGTGACCTTGTGGGGGAGCACTTCGGCGAACCCCCAGTGGACGGCGACGAAATGGTTTTCCTTCCCCGTGCGATAGCGAAGCTCGCCCGCGCGGAGCTGGCTCATAAAGGGGCGGTGGCCGGGAAGGACTCCGAAGTGCCCCTCGACCCCGGGCGCTTCGACTTCGTCGACCGACTCGCGGACCACGACGCCTCCCGGAGTCACGATCTCGAGCTCGATGGCGTTTTGGGACTGCATGCTTCCCTAGGCCGCCGCCATCTTCTCGGCGTTCTTCACGACCTCTTCGATGCCGCCGGCCATGTAGAACGCCTGCTCGGGGACGTGGTCGAGCTCGCCCGACACGATGCGCTTGAAACCCTTCACCGTCTCCTCCAGCGTGACGTAGACGCCGGGGCGGCCGGTGAACTGCTCCGCCACGTGGAACGGCTGCGAGAAGAAGCGCTGGATCTTACGCGCCCGGGCGACGGTGACCTTGTCGTCCTCCGAGAGCTCGTCGATCCCGAGGATGGCGATGATGTCCTGGAGGTCCTTGTAGCGCTGCAGGATCTCCTTCACGTTCTTGGCGACGCGGTAGTGCTCCTCGCCGATGACCCGTGGATCGAGGATGCGCGAGGTCGAGTCGAGCGGATCCACCGCGGGGTAGATGCCGAGCTCGGCGATCTGCCGCGACAGGTTGGTCGTGGCGTCCAGGTGGGAGAACGTCGTCGCCACTCCGGGATCGGTGTAGTCGTCCGCCGGCACGTAGATGGCCTGGATCGACGTGATCGAGCCCTTGTCGGTCGAGGTGATTCGCTCCTCGAGGTTCCCCATCTCCGAAGCGAGAGTGGGCTGGTAGCCCACGGCCGAGGGCATTCGACCGAGGAGCGCCGAGACTTCCATCCCCGCGAGGGTGTACCGATAGATGTTGTCGATGAAGAGCAGCACGTCCTGCCCTTCCTCGTCGCGGAAGTACTCCGCCACCGTGAGGCCGGTGAGGGCGACGCGAAGGCGCACACCGGGAGGCTCGTTCATCTGGCCGTAGATGAGCGCCGCTTTCGCAAGGACTCCCGACTCCTTCATTTCGAGCCAGAGGTCGTTCCCTTCGCGGGTGCGCTCGCCCACGCCGGCGAACACCGAAAAGCCGCCGTGCTTGGTCGCGATGTTGTGGATGAGCTCCTGGATGATGACGGTCTTGCCGACGCCCGCCCCTCCGAAGAGACCGACCTTGCCACCGCGGACGTAGGGCTCGAGAAGGTCCACGACTTTGATTCCGGTCTCGAACATCTCCAGCTTCGTGCTCTGCTGGGTGAACTCCGGCGCCGGGCGGTGGATGGGATATCTCTTGTCGGCCTTGACCGGGCCCATGTTGTCTACCGGCTCGCCGAGGACGTTGATGACCCGCCCCAGAGTTTCTCGACCCACGGGAACGGTAATGGGCGCGCCGGTGTCGAGCGCCTTCATCCCCCGGACCAGGCCCTCGGTCGGCTGCATCGCCACCGTGCGCACCCGGTTCTCTCCGAGGTGCTGCTGGACCTCGACGGTGATCTCGAGCTTCTCCGCGGAAAGCTCCTTCTCGTCGACGATGCGGAGCGCGTTGAAGATCGCGGGGAGCTGCCCGGTCGAGAACTCCACGTCGACGACGTTTCCGATGACCTGGACCACCCGGCCCACGTTGGTATGTTTCCAGAGTGTCATGATCTTGCTTCTTTCTTATTCAATGCTGGCCCGCCCTTCCGCCTACGCCCTGCGGGCTCCGGCGGACCCGCCGAAGCTTCGCGAAGGCGGGCCGGGCCCCGCTGCTCGTTGCAGCGTTCGCGCAATGCTCGCCGCTCATTGGATCGCCTCGGCGCCGGAGACCACCTCCAGGATTTCCTTGGTGATGCTCGCCTGGCGCGCCTTGTTCATGGTGAGCGTCAGCTGCTCGATGAGCTCCGAGGCGTTCTTGGTGGCGTTCTCCATCGCCGTCATCCGAGCTGCGTGCTCGGCGGCGGCCGACTCCAGCAGAGCCCGCCACAGCTGATACTCCACATGCCTCGGGATCACCGCGTCGTAGATCGCCGCCGGACTCGGCTCGTAGATGTAGTCGAGCTCTTCCTCCGTTCTCTCGAAGTGGAGCTTCTCGAGAGGAAGAAGCCGCTCGACCACGACGTCCTGCTGCATCACGTTCTTGAACTCGTTGTAGATGAGGAAGACGGCGTCGACGCCTTCGGCGGAGTCCGGAGCGGAGTAGCGTTCGATGATCGGCCGGGCGATCTCGCCGGCGGCGTCGTAGCCGAGGTTGCGGAAGACGTCGACGAACTCGCGTCGGATCTTGTACCGGCGCCGTCGGAAGTAGTCACGGGCTTTCTTGCCGACGATCTGGAGGCCGAGGTCGTCGCACTCTATCCGCTTGACGAAGGCTTCGGCGGTCTTGAGGATGTTGGCGTTGAACGAGCCGCAGAGCCCCTTGTCCGAGGTCACGATCACCACGTCCACCCGCCGCGCCTCTCGAACTCGAAGGAGAGGATGGCCTTCGGGGTTGGCGCGGGTGGCCAGGCTGTTGAGCACTTCCAGCATCTTCCTCGCGAACGGCCGCGCGGAAAGGATGGCGTCCTGCGAGCGGCGGAGCTTCGCCGCCGAGACCATCTTCATGGCCTTGGTGATCTGCTGGGTGTTCTTGACGCTTCGCGTCCGGCGCCTCAGGTCTCGAAGGCTGGGCATTCTGGGCTCTCGTCCGGTACGCGGCTAAGCCGCGGTCTCCTGCTTCTCTCTCTGGAATGCGCCCTTGAACTCGTCGAGCGCGATCTTGAGCTTTCCCTCGAGGTCCGCGTCCAGGGTCTTCTTCTCACGGATGGCGGAGAGCGCTCCGGGGTGTCGGTCATCCAAGTGGCGGTGGAACTCCGATTCGAACCGCCGGCACTCCGAGACGGGGATGTCGTCGAGATAGCCCTTGTTGGCCGCGTACAGGATGGCGACCTGCTTCTCCACCGGTAGCGGCTCGTATTGCCCCTGTTTCAGGATCTCCATCAGGCGCTCGCCCTTCGCGAGCTGGGCCTGGGTCGCCTTGTCGAGGTCCGACCCGAACTGCGCGAACGCCGCCATCTCGCGGTACTGCGCGAGGTCCAGACGAATGGTGCCGGCGACCTGGCGCATGGCTTTGATCTGGGCGGATCCTCCCACGCGGCTCACGGAGTTGCCTACGTTGATCGCGGGGCGGATGCCGGCGTTGAAGAGATCGCCCTCGAGGTAGATCTGCCCGTCGGTGATGGAGATGACGTTCGTGGGGACGTAAGCCGAGAGATCTCCCGCTTGCGTCTCGATGAAGGGAAAGGCCGTCAGCGAGCCTCCTCCGTTCGCGTCGGAGAGCTTCGCCGCCCTCTCCAGAAGCCGCGAGTGCAGGTAGAAGACGTCGCCGGGGTAGGCCTCGCGTCCCGGCGGCCTCCTGAGGAGAAGGGAGACTTCCCGGTAGGCGGCCGCGTGCTTCGAGAGGTCGTCGTAGATGCAGAGCGCGTGACCTTTGTTATAGAGGAAGTACTCGGCCATGGCGCACCCTGAATAAGGCGCGATGTACTGGAGGGGCGAGGCGTCGGCGGCGGAGGCGTTCACCACGATGGTATGGTCCAACGCCCCGTTCTCCTCGAGGGTCTTCACCACCTGAGCCACGGTCGAAAGCTTCTGACCGATGGCCACGTAGACGCAGATGACGCCCGTGCCCTTCTGGTTGATGATGGTGTCGACGGCGATGGCGGTCTTCCCCGTCTGCCGGTCCCCGATGATGAGCTCTCGCTGGCCGCGGCCGATCGGAATCATGGCGTCGATCGCTTTCACCCCGGTCTGCAGGGGCTCCTTCACCGGCTGCCGGTCCACGATTCCCGGGGCGATGCGCTCGACGGGATAGAACGTCTTCGTGTGAATCGGTCCCTTTCCGTCGATCGGCCTTCCGAGGGCGTCGACCACCCGGCCCACCAGCTCCTCTCCCGCGGGCACCTGGAGAATTCTCCGCGTCCGCTTCACCTGGTCTCCCTCTTTGATGAGGGTGACGTTTCCGAAGAGCACGAGCCCCACGGCGTCCTCTTCGAGGTTGAACGCCAGTCCGAAGACGTCGTTCGGGAGCTCCACCAGCTCGCCGTACATGACGCCCTCGAGCCCGTGGGCCCGGGCGATTCCGTCTCCCGTGGAGACGATGGTCCCGACCTCCGAGACGTCGACGTCCGCCTCGTAGTCGCCGATCTGCTGTTTCAGGATCTTCGTGATCTCGTCTGGCCTGATATCCATCGCCATTGGTTTCCTCGAGCGCCGCGGTCAGAGCCGCGACAGCGCTTTCTCTTTGAATCGGCGGAGCTGGGTGGTGACGCTTGCGTCGAAAATACGGTTGCCGACGCGGACCACGACTCCGCCTAGGATTTCCGGATCGGTGCGGAAGGTCAGATCCATCGTCTTTCCCAGGGCCTGACCCAGCTGTCCCGCGAGCCGCTTCTTCTGATCGCCCGAAAGCGGATGCGCCGAAACGACCTCCCCCGACTGTATCTGTCGATGCTCGAGAACCAACCGGTGAAAGCTTTCGGCGACGAAGGCAACGAGGAGAACGCGCTCGTTCTTCGCGAGCAGGCGCAGCAGGTTCAGCGTCTCGGGAGAGACCTTCGCCGAGGCGAGAACGGCCTCGAGGAGGATGACTCGTTTGGCCGCGGGAATCGTGGGTGCGGCCAGCGCCGTTTCGAGCGCGCTCTCCCGCTCCAGAAGAGCCTGGAAGCCCTCGAGCTCCTTGCCGATTCGGTCGAGGTCCAGCTTCTTGTCGAGGGCCACATCGAGGAGCGCCCGCGCGTAGCGCTCCGCGACCGTCCGGGTTCCCGGCTTGGCGCGCGCTCGCTTGGCCTTCTCGGCGTCCCGCCTGGGCTCCGTCAACGCCGCCTCCCCAGAATGTCGACGCTTCGATCGATGAGTCGATCCCGGTCGGCGTCGGTCATCGAGCCCTCGATCTTCTTGTGCGCGAGCTCGACGGCGAGCTCGGTCGCCCGCGCGAAGAGGCGTCTCCGGCCGGCTTCGACTTCGGCATCGATCTCTTTTTTCGCGATGGCGCGGATGCGCGCGGCTTCGTGCTCGGCGGTCTTGAGGATCCGTTCTCTTTCGGCCTGAGCGGAGCGGATCGCTTCGTCCTTCGCCTTCTGCACTTCCTGGTTGAGGCCGGCGAGGAGCTCCTCCGCCCGCTTTCTCTCGACCTCGGCGTTCGTCTCCCTCTCGCGCGCCTCCGAGAGCTCCTCCCGGATCTGAGTGGTCTTGGCGTTCAGGAAATCCGCGAGCGGCTTTCTCAGGACGAGGACCAGGACCGCCGCCAGGATGGCGAAGTTGACGATCCGCGGGAGCTCCCCTCCCTCGGCGGCGAAGAGCGCGGTCGGACTTCCCAGCGAGAGGAAGAGCGCCGCCGCCAGCGGGACGAGGACGGGACGCTTCGGGCTCACGCGACGTCTCGACCCAGGACTCGGCTCGCGATCGACCGGGCGAGAGCGTCTGCCTGCCCCTCGAGCTCGCGCACGGCGCGGTCCGAGGTTTCCGCAAGCTCGCGCTTCGCGTCGTTCAGCTCCTTCTGAGCTTCTTCGCGGCTGGAATCGAGCTTCGCCTTGGCGTTCGCCAGGGCATCGGTCCGGGCGCGGTCGAGCAGACCGTAGCCTTCGTTGCGGGCGGCCGTCACCGCCCCGGTCACCTCGGCGGCGGCGGCGCGGATGGTCTTCTGAGCCTCGTCCCAGGCTTGCGCCGCCCGGTCGATGCGCTCTTTACGGGTCTCCATCGTCCGGGCCAGCGGCTCGAAGAAGAAACTCTTCAGCACCAGCACCAGCGCGAAAACCAGAGCCATGATGACGAAAGCGGTGGCGTCGACTGATATCAAGCTGACTTTCTCGGACGGCTCACCCGGATCGATGAGCGAATTTGCCGCACAAAGCTTTTAACTATATCACGCGCTTCGACGAGGCGTCAACGCGCGGCGAGCCTCGAAGCGTGACCGTCACTGCGCCGGAGCGCCCGGAAGGGCATGGCGCTTCATTCGGACGCTGCGAATCTTTTCACTTTGTCGGATTGGGCCGCCGGGGCCAGCGGGCCGATCTCGCGCGCGGCGCCCGAAACGCCCATGGAGCAGCCGCCCTCGAACATCGCCCCCTCTTCCACCACCAGGACCCGCGTATCCAGGTTGCACTGGCAGCGCGCGCTCGCGTGGAGCTCCACCCGCTCCTTGGCATGAACGTTTCCCCGCAGCCGGCCGCTCACGCTCACCGTCGCGACATGGATATCCGCGTTCACGTCCGCCGACTCGCCGATGATGAGAAGGCGCCCGTCGCGGATGGTGCCCTCGAACTTGCCGTCGATGCGCAGGGTGTCCTGGAACGCCAGCTCGCCGTGGAAGTCGGTGCCGACGTCGAGGAAGCCCGACAGGTCCCCGCTGGTCGTGATTTTGCCCCTCACGATGCCGTCCCCTTTCTTGATCTCATGATTTCTTCCTTTTCATTCGGATGCACTTGGCCTTGCGGTGCGCGCCCCGCGAAGAACCGTTTCGTAGATCCGGTGAAGCTCGTCCTCGGAATGAAACTCTATCTCCAGCCGACCTCGCGATCCCTGCCGCCCCTGGCGTCGAACGCGGACGCGGGTGCCGAGTGCCTGCTCGAGCTGGCTTTCCGCCTCCCGGGTGTTCGCATCCACTCGGGTCGCTTTGGCGGTCTTGGCCGGACGGATCGCGGCCTGGACTCGGCGCTCCACGTCGCGAACGCTCAGCTCTTTTTCAACTATCTCCTTCGCGATCGCGACCTGCGCGTCGGGGGCGTCGAGCGTGAGGAGCGGGCGGGCGTGGCCCGGAGACAGCTTCTGCTCGGCCACGAGGCCCCGAATCTCGCGAGGGAGGCGGAGGAGGCGGAGAAGGTTCGCGACCGTCGATCGGTCCTTGCCGATGCGCGCCGCCACCTGCTCCTGCGAATAGCCGAGCTCCGCGATGAGCCTTCG
>DAISKN010000274.1:0-8551 GCA_036820975.1 Acidobacteriota bacterium
CGCGAGGCCTCGCGACGGCTGATGACTGGCGACCGCTCGGCCGAGTTTCCACTCGGCTGTTTTCCGCCAAGACTACCTTTCGTTCGAGCGGGACCTTAAAAGGGGAAGACGATGGTGTAGTCTCGTCCGATGGAGCGCGAAGAGTACCAAAGGTTGTTCGATCTTGAGGGCGAGCATTGGTGGTTTCTCGCCATGCGCCGCGTTTCCAACACGCTCCTCGACAAGTATCTGTCTTCGAAGAGAGCAAATCGCAGAATTCTAGACGCCGGCTGTGGCACCGGCGGTATGCTGGAGACTCTTCGTCGCTATGGGCAAGTCTTCGGCGCAGATGCCTCCCAGATTGCCCTTCGACTCGCGAGCACCAGAGCCGCTGCGCCGCTTATTCAAGCCGACGTGTGCCGTCTGCCGTTCTCCTCAGAGAGTTTTGACCTCGTCACCTCATTTGACGTCATCTACCATAGTCGCGTCTCCCATGACGAAGAAGCGCTCCGCGAAATGGCGCGGGTGTTGCGCCCCGACGGCCTCCTCCTGTTGAGAGTGCCGGCATGGACGCCCTTCCGCAGTCGCCACGACGTCGCAGTTCACACCCGACGTCGATACGGGAGGCGAGAGCTCGAGGAGAAGCTACAACGAGCCGGCTTTGCCGCGGAATATGTTTCTTACCTGAACTGCTTGCTCCTTCCTCTCGCCATTCTTCGCCGAGGAGTCGATCGTTGGTTGCGTCCCGGACACCAAGGCTCGGAAGTTGAGCCGGTCGCACGATGGCTGAATCAAGCGCTTCTCCGGGTCCTCCTGTTGGAGGCGAGGTGGATCCGTTCCGTGACCCTTCCTTTCGGGCTGTCAGTGGTTGCGGTCGGGCGAAAGCATCAGATTTCGTCCAACGGGTGAGGCACTTCGAGGCCCATGTCGTACAGCGGACGACCTTTCGGACGGACACTTGGATGCCCCTTTTCTTCCGCCGTCCCCACCGTCCCCGATGCGGACGCCGCATATCGAACCCAGCGGCCCGTTTAGCCGCGGTATTGGAAGCCCACCGGAGTGAGGCCAGTCAGCGCCCGGAAATCCCGGACGAGGTGGGACTGGTCAAAGTAACCTGAGTCGGCTGCGAGCGCCGCCCAATCGAGGTGGGATCTCTCCGAGGAAGCTCGCCCCAACGTGCTCAAGACTCGGCGCATCCTCATGATGCGGGAGAAGACCTTCACGCCCGCTCCAACGTGGAAATCGAAAAGGCGAGTAAGGTGCTGTCGCGTCAGGCCGAGGGTACTGCTCAGGCGTTCCACGGGGACTCCACCTCCCGAGAACCTGATTCGGCGTACCGCTTCCCCGACTCGAGGGTCGGGAGGAGGGCTTTGCAGAATCTTTCCAGTCAACAGTCGTTGGAGGAGCCGGACTCGGCGCAGAGTTGTCCCCGTTTCCTTGAGGCGTTCTGTCCATTCGGATGCTACCTGCGAGGCCCAGATCGAACTTAAATCCACGCGGAGGTCCGACAGCTCGCGCATGGAATTGCCGAATAGCGGTTGGGCGCCGCCGGGGTGGAAACGGACCGCGACGAAGTCGCTGGGTCGGGACGGCTTGACCACCACGGGGGCCGTCATCGTGCCCACGACGAAGGCGGCGGTCGAGGGGGATGGAGCGGCGAGGTCGAAAATGATGTCGACGGCTCCATCGGGGAGCACTCGGCTTTCGAGCCCGGGCTGCCCGACTCGCGTCCAGAGGCAGTCGACGAAGGGCTTCAATGTGTCCGAAGGCTCATGCTCGCGATACGCCCCGCTCACACCGGTACCTGGTTCGCGGCGTGATACGAGCTTCGAACGAGGGGACCGGCCTCCACGTGGCGAATTCCCATTTCCATCCCCCGGCGGGCGAGTTCACGGAATTCGTCGGGATGGACGAACCTCACCACGGGCAGATGCTCCGGCGTCGGCTGCAGATACTGCCCCAGCGTAAGGACTTCGACTCCCGCATCCGAGGCGAGCTCCAGCATTACCGCCTCCACCTCGTTCGCGCTCTCGCCAAGCCCGAGCATCATCCCGGTCTTGCTGAGGGTATCGGGGGAAATCTCCTTCACCCGCCTGAGGAGCTCGACGGACTGTGCGTAGCTCGCGCCAGGTCGCACCCGTTTGTACAACCGCGGCACGGTCTCCACGTTGTGGTTGAGAATATCGGGCCCGGCCGCAAGAATCGTCTTCAGGGACTCGCGGGAACCCTTGAAGTCGGGAATGAGGACTTCGATGGTGGTCTCCGGGCACCGGTTCCGGATCGCTTCGATGGTGGCGGCGAAGATCGAAGCGCCGCCATCTCTGAGCTCGTCCCGATTCACCGAAGTCACCACCGCATGCGCCAGAGCCATGGCCGAGACCGCCTCCGCCACCCGCAGCGGCTCTTCGCGGTCGAGGTACTGGGGAAGCCCGGTCTTCACCGCGCAGAACCCGCACGCCCGCGTGCAGACGTCCCCTAGGATCATGAACGTCGCCGTTCCCTGCCCCCAGCACTCCGCGACGTTCGGGCATCGAGCTTCCTCGCAGACCGTATTCAGCGACAGCCCCCGGAGAATTCCCTTCAGGCGGAAGTAGTTGTCTCCGCTCGGGAGACGGACCTTGAGCCAATCGGGTCGCGGGGCTCGGGTCGCGGTGGTCATCTGGGGATTCTATCTCGCTCTACAGAATCTTCTCGTCCCAACCCTCGAGTCGACGCTTGACGTCCGCCATGAACTGGTCGGCGACGGCGCCGTCGACCAGCCGGTGATCGAAGGACAAGGCCAGGTAAACCATCGAGCGAACGGCGATGGCGTCGTTCACCACCACCGGCCGCTTGTGAATGCCGCCCACCCCCAGAATCGCCACCTGGGGCTGGTTGATAATCGGGGTTCCGAAGAGAGAACCGTACGGGCCGGGATTGGTCACGGTGAAGGTTCCGCCTTGAACCTCCTCAGGCTTGAGCTTCTTGCCTCGGGCGCGCTCCGCGAGATCGCTCACCGCGCGAGCGAGCCCGAGAAAGCTCTTCTCGTCGGCGTGGTGAACCACGGGAACGATGAGGCCGCCCTCCAGGGACACGGCGACACCGATGTTGTAGTCCTTTCGGTAGAGGATTCGATCGCCCTCGATCGAAGCGTTCAACGCGGGAAAGGACTTGAGAGCGGCAATGACCGCCCTTACGAGGAACGGCGTATACGTGAGCTTCACGCCTTCCTCTTTCTCGAACGTCCCCTTGAGCGACTCCCGCGCCTGCACGATGCGGCTCACGTCCGCCTCGAACACCGTGGTCACATGGGCCGAGGTCCTCCGGGATTGGACCATGTGCTCGGCGATGGACTTCCGGATCGCGCTCATTGGCGCGATCTCGACCCGCCCCTGAGATGTGGCCGCGGCCACGGGGGCCGGCGCCGGAACTTCGGCGGCCTCCGACGACGCCGTCGCCCGCGATTCGAGGTGCTTCAGGACGTCCTGCTTGGTGACGCGCCCGCCTTGTCCGCTGCCCGAAAGCGTCAGGAGGTCGATCTTTTGCTCCCTTGCCATCCTCCGCACGAGAGGCGAGCTCCGGTGCCCTCGCTCGGACGTAGCCGACGGGGTGGGGGGCGGCGTCGGGGGTGCGGGCGGGTGCGCCGGCGAGGGCGGCGGCGGCGCTTCGACACGAGCTTCGGCGACTTTCTCCCCGATGACCCCGACGACGGTATTGATCGGCACCGTCTGGCCTTCGCCCACACGGATCTCGCTCAAGATGCCCGATGTCGGTGAAGGGATTTCGGTATCCACCTTGTCGGTCGAGATCTCGAAAAGGGGCTCGTCCCTCTCGACGCGATCGCCGACCTTCTTGTGCTACTTGGTGACGGTCCCCTCGGCGATGCTCTCGCCCATCTGCGGCATGATGACGTCGGTCATGTAGCGATTCCTCTCCTTCCGAAACTCGTTCAATAGGCAGCGAGACGCCGCGCCGCACGTACGACGTCCTCAGCTCGGGGAATGAACGCATCCTCGAGCGCGGCCGCGTAGGGAACGGGAGTATCCGGCGCGGTAACCCGGACGATGGGTCCGTCGAGGTCGTCGAACGCCTCCTCGGCGACGATGGCCGCGATCTCTCCCGCCATCCCACCGGTGCGAGTGTCTTCGTGCAGAATCATCACCTTGTTGACGCGGCGAACCGATTCCAGAACGCATTCCTTGTCCAATGGGACGAGGCTCCTCAGATCGATGACTTCGAGCTCGATCCCCTCTTTCGCGAGGATCTCCGCAGCCTCGAGCGCGACGTACAGCATCGCCGAATAGGTGACGACCACGATGTCTTCCCCCCGCCGGCGCACGAGCGCCCTCCCGATGGGAACCACGTCCTCTGCGGATTCGAGCTCGGCCAAGGACGCCTTTACATGGCGATAGAGCTTCTTGTGCTCCAGATAGAGAACCGGATCCTCGTCGCGGATGGCGGCCTTCAACAGGCCGCGGGCGTCGGCCACGGTCGCCGGAGCCACCACCTTGATCCCCGGGGTGTGCACGAAGTGCATCTCCGGGTTCTGGGAGTGGAACGGGCCCGCGCGCACTCCGCCCCCCGCCGGGCCGCGCATCACGATCGGCACCCCCGCGCCCCATCGGTAGCGGCTCTTGGCGGCGAAATTGGTGATCATATTGAACGCGTTCGCGATGAAATCGATGAACTGATACTCCACGACTGGACGGAGCCCGTTGAAGGAGGCCCCGATGGCGACGCCGGTATAACCCTCTTCGCTGATCGGGGTGTCGATGATCCGATCCTTGCCGAACCGCTCTAGAAAACCGGCCGTGACCTTGAAGGCCCCGCCATAGAGACCCACGTCCTCCCCGAGAAGGATGACGCGCGGATCGCGCTCCATCTCCTCCCACATGGCCCGGCGGATGGCTTCGAGATAGGTGACTTCCGTCATTCTCGCCTCACGACGCCCGATGGAACAGCCGGTCTTCAAGGGCGAGCGCGCTCGGGGCGGGCGCCGCATCCGCCGCCCGCAGCGCGTCGGAGACCGCCTCGTCGGCGCGCGCGGAAAGCGCGGTACGCTCCGCCTCCGAGAGCCAGTCCTGCTGGAGCAGAAACCTCTCGAACCGCCAGATTGGATTCGCGTCCACGTCGGTCTCGTTCTCGGAGCGGGTCGGGTCGAGACGCGCCGCCTCGCCGAAGGGAGCGGGGACGGCATCGTCGTCGCCGAAGTATCGGGCCGAGCTGCGCAGCGGCGCCGCGCTGCGCGTCGGGCCATCCCCGGATTTGGCTCGATCCATCGCGGTCTCGACGACCTGAACGACCTGCAGCAGATCGCTGCCGTCTACCGGGAGCGAGGTGACACCGTACCCTCGAGCCCGTTCGTAGAGCTGCGATACTTCGGCTCCCGGAAGCGGCCCGCCGGTCCTGCCCGCGGTGGGAAATCGGACCACCACGACCACGAGAGGCGCGTTTCGAACAGCGGCGAAATTGATCCCCTCGTGAAAATCTCCAGTCGCCACCGCCTCGTCGGACACGAGCGCGAGCGCGACCCGGTCCTGGCGCTGAACCCGCGCGGAGAACGCAAACCCCGCCATTACGCTCACATGGGCCGCCGCATGTCCCGTGGTCGCGATGATTCCACGCCCGATATCGCCGAAGTCGCGAATTCCGCTCCTCCCACCGCTCGGGGCCGTCCCCTTGCCCAGGAACTCCATGACGATCTCGGCGGGCTTGACGCCGCGGAGCAGAAGCGCCCCCGTCGTCGGGAGCGAGGAAGCGAGGACGTCCCTCGCAGTGGGCACGAATGCGGCTCCGACGGACACGGCCTCGAGCCCCGAACGAAGCCCGAGCGGGCAACTGAGCCGCTTTTCCCGGTGGAGCCGGGCGAGCGACTCCTCGAGCCTCCGGGTGAGGATCATGTAGAAAAGCAGCTCGTGAAGCTGCCGTTTGCCGAGACTCATGGGACCGCGACGCCCGCGAGCTCCGCTTCGGAGATGGGGTTCATCGTTCTCGAGAAGACCGATCCGAAGGAAAGAGAGATCTCTCCCCGGACGCGACCCGGCAAGATCGGGCCCCCGAGGACGCTTTCCATCGAGCTGACACCGCGGCCGACGATTCCGCAGGGCACGATGCGGCGGAAGCAGTCGAGGTCGGTGGCGACGTTGAGCGCGAAGCCGTGGGAGGTGACCCATCTCGAAACCCGTATTCCGATGGCGGCGATCTTTCCACCGGAATGCCAGACCCCGGTGTAGCCCGGTTCGCGGCCGGCTTCGATTCCTAATCGGCCGAGCGCGAGGAT
Organism: Acidobacteriota bacterium; assembly: GCA_036820975.1. Taxonomy (GTDB): domain Bacteria; phylum Acidobacteriota; class Vicinamibacteria; order Marinacidobacterales; family SMYC01; genus DAISKN01. Next base: position 6,239 of record DAISKN010000274.1, read on the forward strand.
GAGCGTCTCCTCGAGGGCGCGAAGATACGCGTGGACGTCCGTGGCCCACCGCCTCAGATCCAGGATGGGATAACCGACGACCTGCCCCGGGCCGTGAAAGGTGATGTCCCCACCGCGATCGCTCTCGATGAAATCCGCGCCCGCAGCCGCGAGCACCTCCTCGGTGACCAGCAGATGTTCGCGCTTGCCCGAGCGGCCGAGAGTGTAGGTGGGGGGATGCTCGACGAAGAGAAGAACGTCGGGAATGTCGCCCCGCTGCCGCATGCCGACGAGCCGGCGCTGGAGCTCCCAGGTCTCGAGATAGTCTCTCCGCCCCAAGTCCACCTGCCAGCAGGGATCAGACATGTATAGGAAGTCCGACCGCGCCGTGGGCGGCCTCCATGACCGCTTCGGACAGCGTGGGATGCGCGTGCACCGATCTCATCAGGGACTCCGCCGTGGCCTCGTGGGTCATCGCCACCACCGCCTCGGCGATGAGATCCGTGGCGTGCGGGCCGACGATATGAACCCCAAGGAGCTCATCATAGCTCGCCTCGCTGACCACCTTGACGAAGCCTTCGTTCTCGCCGAGGATGCTCGCCTTGCTGCTGGCGGCGAAGGGAAACCTCCCGACGCGCACGTCGTAGCCGCGCGCGCGGGCCTTCGCCTCCGTCAAACCCACGCTCGCCACTTCAGGCGAGCAATAGGTCGCATTCGGGATGTGGTCGTAATTCAGCGGATGCACCGGCTCTCCGGCGATCCTCTCGATCGCGAGGAGCGCCTCCGCCGAAGCGACGTGCGCAAGCTGCTGCGTCGCCACGACGTCTCCGATGGCGTAAACCCCCTTCGCCTTGGTCTCCAGGAACTCGTCGACCGGAATCGTGCCGCCCTTGGACTTGTCGGGCTCGAGCCCCACCGTCTCGAGGCCTATCCCATCGGTGCGAGGTATCCGGCCAACCGCAACCAGCACCTTGTCCACCACACGCTCCCCCGTCGAATCGTCGGGAAGGCGAAACCGAAGGGAGATGCCGTCCGGGGCCGGGGTAGCCGATTCGACCCGGGTGCCCGTCAGGATTTCGATACCCCGCTTGCGGAACGACCGCAATACGGTATCCGAGACCTCTTCGTCCTCGAGAGGAAGTACCCTGGGTAGAAGCTCGACTACCACCACCTTCGTTCCGAAGCTCGCGAACATCGAGGCGAACTCTGCCCCGACGGCTCCGGCGCCGACGATCGCGATGCGCTCCGGGCGGGCCGGAAGCGAAAGCATCTCGGTATTGGTGAGGATCCTGTCGCCGTCGATAACGAGGCCGGGCACGCTCCGCGGCGACGACCCGGTGGCGACGACGATATTTCGGGCCTGAAACATCCTTGACCCCTCCGCGGTCGCCACCTCGATCCGGCCCGGACCCGCCAGTTTGCCGAACCCCTGCACACTTACCACCCGATTTTTCTTAAGTAGCAGCGAAATTCCCGCGGCGAGCTTTCGGACGACTTTTTCCTTGCGTTTGATCATGGCGGGCCAGTCGAGCCGGATGCTCTCGACGATGATGCCGTGCTCGCGCGCGTGGCGGATTCGGTCGATGAGCTCCGCGGTGTGGAGAAACGCCTTGCTCGGGATGCATCCCACGTGCAGGCAGGTGCCTCCGAAAAACGCGTCCTTCTCGACAAGAAGCGTCGAAAGACCCAACTGACAGGCGCGGATGGCCGCTACGTATCCACCCGGTCCGCTGCCGAGAATCGCGACGTCGTAACTCGCCGGCTCCGTCATGGCTTCCACCGATAAATCATTTTATTGCACAATGTTACAGACAAAGATTCACCCCGGAAACGAGAGAGTGTAACGCGGCCCCGTCGGCCGAGGCAAATAAATCGTTGTGAAAGGACCCCTACCTCATATATTTATTTACTCGGTCGGCGCGACCATGGCTGTGTTAAACTACCCCGGACGTTTCGCCTAGTGGCATCTGGTGACATTATTGGGTTTATACGCACTCGCCGAGGTCCCTCTTGGGCAACGTGTCGTCGGCACTCGAGCCGAAAATCTTCCCAGGCCAGACTTCAAGCGTACTCGAATGACCGACGCTTGCCGGTTAGCTCGTCGACAGGCGGCGCGAGTGGTTCTCTGCGACCAAACCCGGGAAGCCGGTGGAGATCGGTGTTGAAGTCGGATGGCTAAAAGGAAGAAGGACAAAAAGAAATCCTCCGCCTCGCGCCCCAACGCGGCGCGCAAGCCCGCGAAGGCGCGGCCGCGGCCGAAGGAAAGGTCGAAGGCCAAGAGGCCCGTCCCGAAGAAGGCGTCGCGCAAGGACACCGGAAAGAAATCCGGAGCTT
>DAISKN010000275.1:0-8535 GCA_036820975.1 Acidobacteriota bacterium
GTGGAGTGGAGCATGTACTGCGAATGGCGGCTCGCGGCGGCGATGGCGTCCCGGGGATCGGGAATGGGAAAGGCGGCGACCGGCCCCGGCTCCATCCCGGCGAGCGCGCGATCCATCGCCGACGGCTGAACACGGTAGGGCTGCGCGTCCAGAGGAAACGCGGCGAGCTCCACGAGTAGAAGAAGAAGGAGAGCGGGGAAGGCGCGCCGCGCGCGCTCCGCGCCCATCCCCGCGAGAACCGCGAGCGCGAGGACGGTGAGCAGGGTGAGCCGCGGCGGCACGCGAATGAAATCGAACCCGGGAACGAGGCGGTAGAGAGCGGTATACAGGCCGGCTCGCGGCCCGAGACTGGCCCACAGGGAGACGAGCGCGAGGAGGACGTAGAAGCCTCCCGTCACTCCCATCCGGGGCTCGAGAAAGCGTCGGATTCCGGCGATAGCCCGCCGCAGCGGCGCGAGGAACGCGAAGGGTGCCCGCCCGAAGAGGCCGAGGCGCAGCGCGAGAAGAAGGATCCCGAGGAGCGCGGCGCGACCGCCGCCCGCGGCCGAGACGCGAACGCCGCCGAGATTCCATCGGAGTCCCCCCGAGGCCTCGATGAACACCGACGTAATGAACATGGCGATGATGGCGAAGTCCAGAGCTCGCAGCGAGAGGCTCGCTTTCGGTTCGTCAGGGTCAGGGCTTCGCTCGGATTTTCCCCTCGGCAGAAAGGCCAGCAGGGTGAGCACGAGAGGGAGGAACCCGGGAAACAGAAAGGCCTTCGCCTCTCCCAGGTCGAAGGTCGAGCCGATCCATCGGTGAACGTGCGTGGGAGACGCCAGGTAGCTGACGGCGTTGGGGGACCAGAAGACCGCCTCGTCGAGGCTGCGCTCGAGCCCGAGCTCCCGGCGCACCTCGAGGTAGGGAAGGAGAAACGGCAGGTTGAGCGCGAGCGTGAGGGCGAGCGCGGCTGCGCCGTCCTTCCAGACCGAGCCCTCGGGACGAAGCTCGCCGAAGATCCAGAGCCAGGCCACGAGTCCGGCCGCGGCGAGGGCGAGGAAAACCGCACTCTGCCCTCCCGAAAGCGCCTGGAGCCAGAAACCGAGGGCTGCCCCGAGGAGATGACGGCGCGTTCCTCCCGCAGAGTAGCGATGGAGGAGCGCGAGGCAGAGCGGAATCCACTGCACCGTGGCCAGGTGAAGCTGTCCGATCCGGAAGAACCTCGGCGGGCTGAGAGCGAATACCGCGCCGACGAGGATCGAGCTCGTCGTCGACAGCCCGAGCTGGCGGCCGAGATAGTAGGCGAACCCACCGGAGAGGAAGCAGGCGAGGATTGCCACGAAGTTCATGGCCGATACCAGGTTTCCCGTCCCCCAGATGATGGGGGCGGCGAAGAGGGCGCTTCCGATCTGGTGCTCGGAGTAGGCGAGCGTCAACGGCTCGGGATGAAAGATGTTCGCGTTGAAGATCGCGAGCGGCGCAGTCCGGAGCGCGTGCGCGTCCCATCCGAGCGTCCAGAGGAAGAGCCGGGTATCCGGGCCCAGATCGAGCACCGACGAACCCACCCGGACGGCCAGGGGATGAGTGAAAACGAGCGTGACGGCGATGAAGAAGGCCGCTGGCGCTAACCGTCGCACGAGACGGAAACTAACACCGGCTTTTCACCGAAACAAATGCGGTATAATCCCACAAAGAGATCCATGGGACTATCTCGCGTCCTATCAACCGTTTGTGTCGGTCTGGCTTGCCTTCCGACGGGCGCCGCGGCCGCCCAGGCGGCGCGCACGGTCTATAAGGTCGAGGTAAACGACATAATTCACGGCGTTTCCGCGCGGCACATCATCCGCACGATCGAGAAAGCCGCCGAGGACGACGACGCTGTGCTCGTCCTCATCGAGCTCGGGACTCCCGGAGGGCTCTACGACTCGACCCGGGACATCATCGAGGCGATCCTCTCGAGCGAAAAGCCCGTCGTGGTGTACGTCGCCCCGGCCGGAGCCCACGCGGCCTCGGCGGGATTCCTCATCACCCTCGCCGCGGATGTCGCCGCCATGGCTCCGGGAACCAACACCGGCGCCGCGACCCCTGTCTCCGGGACCGGACAGGCGATCGAAGAGACCCTGGCGAAGAAGATTCAATCCGACGCCGCGGCCTACACCCGATCGATCGCCGAGAGGCGCGGACGGCCGCCGGAGCTCGCCGAAAAGGCGGTGACAGAGGCGAAGTCCTGGACGGCGCAGGAGGCGCTCGACGCCGGCCTCATCGATCACATTGCCAACAGCGAAGGCGAGCTCCTCTCGAAGCTCGATGGGGCCACCATCCTCCGCATCGACGGGAGCGAGGTCGTGGTCGCGACCGCCGGCGCGTCGGTTACGCTCGAGGAGATGTCGACGAAGGATCGCATCCTCTCCGTCGTCGCCAACCCGAATATCGCGATCCTCCTCGGACTCATCGGCCTCGCGGGGCTCTACCTCGAGTTCTCGAATCCCGGGCTGCTGGTGCCGGGCATCGTCGGTGCCATCGCCCTTCTCCTCGCCGCCTTTGCCTTCGAGATTCTTCCCGTTACCGCGGTCGGGGTGATCCTTCTTCTGGTCGGCTTCGGGCTCCTCGTGGCGGAAGCCTTCACCCCGACCTTCGGCGCCCTCGGCGCCGGAGGTGTCGTATCGATTCTGTTCGGCGCGCTCATGCTCTTCGAAGAGCAGCCTCTTCCGACGCCGGCGCTCGAGGTCAGCTTGTCGGTGATCCTTCCGGTCACGATCTTCCTCGCCGCGCTCATGATCGTCCTGGGACGGAAGGTGATCGAAGCACAGCGCCACGTCCCGGTGACGGGGCAGGAGGGCCTCATGGGAAAGGTCGGAACAGCGAGGACGGAGATCGACGGCAAGGGAAAAATATTCATCCATGGCGAGTACTGGGACGCGCGCGCGAAAGCGCGCATACCCGAGGGGGCGAAAGTCAAAGTCGTCGGAATCGAAGGGCTGACGCTCGACGTTGAGCCAGTGGCAAACGGGTCCTGATCGCCTTTAGCCTTAATAAAAAAAGGAGCGCGTCATCATGTTCGGTGGTCTATCGGCAGGAACACTCGCGGTTCTGGTTATCGTCGCCATCTTCCTCCTGAACTGGGTCAAGATCCTCAACGAGTACGAAAGGGGCGTCGTCTTCCGTCTGGGAAACCTTCTGCCGAAGCCCAAGGGGCCGGGGCTGGTTCTCGTCATTTCGCCGATCGATCGAATGGTGAGGGTGAGTCTTAGGCTCGTGGCACTGGACGTCCCTCCCCAGGACATCATCACCCGCGACAACGTTTCGGTGAAGGTCAACGCCGTGGTTTTCTTCCGGGTAGTCGATCCGATCAAGGCGGTGGTCGAGGTCGAGAACTTCCTCTACGCGACTACGCAGTTCGCGCAGACGACGCTCCGGAGCGTTCTCGGCCAGGCGGATCTCGACGACCTCCTCGCCGAGCGGGATCGCCTGAACCTTCAGCTTCAGGACATCCTCGATCGCCGCACCGACGCCTGGGGCATCAAGGTGACATCGGTCGAAGTAAAGCACGTCGACCTTCCGACGGAGATGCAGCGCGCCATCGCGAAGCAGGCGGAAGCGGAGCGGGAGAAACGCGCCAAGGTGATCCACGCCGAAGGCGAGTTCCAGGCGGCGGCGCAGCTCGCGAACGCGGCCCGGATCGTGGGAGAGCACCCCCTGGGAATACAGCTGCGGTACCTGCAGACGCTCAGCGAGATCGCTACCGAGAAGAACTCCACGATCGTGTTCCCGCTTCCCATCGAGCTGGTCAGGCCGTTCCTCACCCATTTCAAGGGAGATGCACCCGATGAGCATGGAAAGTGAAGAGCTGAGCATTCGGGGCTCGCTCTCCGAGTCGAGTCTTCCGGAGCTCCTCGCGTCCATCAGCCGGAGCAAGGAAACGGGAATCCTGAACTTCCACGACGCCGGCCGGTGGAAGGCGATCTACTTCAAAGAGGGCCGCATCATCTACGCGATGTCGAACGCCCAGGACGACCGGCTCGGGGAGTTCCTGCTGAAGACCGGCAAGGTCACCGTCCGACAATTCCTCGAGGCGTCGAAGCTCATCCAACCCGACAAGAAGCTCGGGGCGGTTCTGGTGGAGCAGGGAATCATCAGCCCCGACGATCTGTACGTCGCCATCCACCGGCACGCGGAAGCCGTGGTCTACAGCCTCTTCGACTGGATCCGGGGGGAGTACGAGTTCGTCATCAAGGACCTCTCGGCGGAAGGGCCGATGGTCCTGGACCTCGACTCCAGCAACGTGATCCTCGAGGGAATCCGGAGGCTCAAGGACTACACGCGAATCTACGCCGGGGTCGGGCCGCTGGAAACGGTCCTGCGTCCCTCGGAGCAGGCGGAGGGGCTCACTCACAAGCTGAACCTCGACGAGGACGAATCGCAGGTCCTTTCTCTGGTGAACGGAAGGCTGAACGTCGAGCAGATCCTGGCGATGAGCTACCTCCCGAATTTCGAGACCCTCCGCATCCTCTTCGGGCTCCTGTCCGCGGGAGTGCTCGATCGCGGCGGCTCGGGGGAGTGGGAGCGGAGGGGAATCGAGCTCGAGTACGAGCTCCAGGAGATCGTCGAGCACTACAACCGGAGCTTCGAGGCCGTCTGCGCGGCGCTCCGAACGAAGGTCGACGACGAGGAGGCGCTGGCGTTTACCGAACAGGTTCTCGGCGAGGTGGCGAAGCAGTTTCCGCTCCTCTTCGAGGACGTGGAGCTCGGAACCGCGGGCCGCGTGGACTTCGACCAGCTCCTTCAGAACCTCGGCGACAAGCCCCACGAGGCGAAGAAGGCCGTTCTGGTGGACGGGCTCAACGAGCTCACGTACGGGCTCCTCCTGGAGGTGGGCCGCCGGTTCGGGAAGGCCGAGCAGGAGGCCGTCGCGACCACCATTTTGAGCCAGTCCCAACCTGGAATTCCGAGCACATAAACCTGTAAACTTCAACCAAAACTTGAGGTACAATGCGGCGATAGCTTCCCAATTCGCACGAAATCTAAGGAGTGAGTGGGAGATGGCCGAGTACGACGACGGGGCGTATTACGAAGTCCAGTTGAACAACAAACAGCTGGTCTTCTTCTTCATGGCGGCGCTGGCGATTGCCGTGGTCGTCTTCCTCTGCGGCGTCATGGTGGGTCGTGGCGTCCGGGACGCCACCCTGGCCGTGGCTCAAAACGACATCACCGCGGGGACGCTCCCGAAAGCGACCTCGACCCCGCGCGCCACGACGGTGGCGGCTCGTCCCGCGCTCGACTACACGCCCCGCCTCGAGAGCGACGAAGTCCCGAAGCGTCTGGAGCCCATGCGCTCGACGAGTCCCGAGAACACCGCCGGCCAGCCGCCCCGGGAAGCCGCTCCGGCGCCCCGAGCGTCGGTGCCCGCGACCCCGGCGCAGACCGCTCCGCCCCCGCCGGCCCCCAGGCGAGCTTCGACCCTGGGCGCCGACAGCGGGGCGTTCACGATTCAGGTCGTCGCCCTCAAAACGGAGGACGCGGCGCAGTCCCTGCTCTCGCGTCTCCGGGGCAAGAACTACCGCGCCTATCTCGAGGCAGGGTCCGACGCCGGCCTACACCGGGTCCGCGTGGGCCGCTTCGCAACCCGCGCCGAGGCGGAGACCGTCGCCGCCAAGCTTCGCGACGAAGAAAAATTCAGGCCCTACATCACTCAGTAAGACTCGTGTGTCCGTAATGCCAATGACGCCAATGACGCCAATGACGAAAGACGAGCTCATCAATAGATACGAGGACCTCTGCCGCCGCGCCAGCGACGTGCGAGGTTATCTTTGACGAAGCCGCCCTCCGAAAGTCACTCTCCGAGTTAGAGCAGAAGCTGTCCGACCCGTCCGTCTGGTCGGATCCGACGAAAGGCGAGAAACTCTCCCGGGAGCGGAGCCATCTCCAGGGAGAGATCGATATCATCGAGAAGCTCCGCCACTGCGAGGAGGAGACCAAAACCCTCGTCGAGTGGGCCCGGGAGGGGGAGAGCGTCGAGAGCGACCTCGAGGCCCACCTGGACCAATGGGAGCACGAGGTCGAGCAGGCGGAGATCCAGAAGCTCCTTTCGGGAGAGCACGACCAGACGAATGCCATCGTGAGCATCCACCCGGGAGCCGGCGGCACGGAGTCCCAGGATTGGGCCCAGATGCTCCTTCGCATGTACCTGCGATGGGGGGAAACGCGCGGGTTCAAGACGGAGATGATCGACGTCCAGGAAGGCGAGGAAGCGGGCATCAAGAGCGCCACCTTCAACGTGAAGGGGGAGTATGCCTACGGCTACCTCAGCTCCGAGGTGGGAGTGCACCGGCTGGTGCGGATCTCGCCCTTCGATGCGGCGAAGAGGCGGCACACGTCGTTCGCTTCGGTTTTCGTATTTCCCGAGATCGACGACGACGTGAAAGTGGAGATCAACGACAAGGACCTCCGCATCGATACCTTCCGTTCCAGCGGACGCGGGGGACAGCATGTGAACGTGACCGACTCCGCCGTCCGCATCACCCACCTTCCCACGGGCATCGTCGCGCAGTGCCAGAACGAGCGCTCCCAGCACAAGAACAAGGACGTGGCGATGAAGGTGCTGCGTTCCCGCCTCTACGACCTCAGGCTCCGCGAGCAGCAGGAACGGTTCGACGCCATGCACGACGAGAAGAAAGAGATCGGGTTCGGAAGCCAGATTCGCTCGTACGTGTTCCAGCCGTACCGGCTGATCAAGGACCACCGGACGAAGGTGGAGGTAGGAGACGTGGACCGGGTGATGGACGGCGACATAGAGCCGTTCATCAAGGCGTTCCTGCTGAGCCGCCGCAAAGCGGCGGCGGCCGCCAAATGAAGTTGTCAGTTGCCGGTTCCCGGTTGCCAGTTGCTGGAGTGGCCGCACAGACTGCGGGCAACTGGAAACCGGCAACAGTTTCTACTTCGCCAGCGCTTCGTGCACCTTCCCGACCATGCTCGGTCCGGGAGTGAGCGTCTTGTCCCCCTCGTCCTTCCACTGCGCCGGACAAGCCTCCGCGGGCTTCTTCGCGAGGTAGAGGTTCGCCTTGAACTTCCTCATCAGCTCCTCGATATTCCGGCCCATGTTGAAGAAGCTCACTTCGGAGTTGAGGAGCCGGCCTTCGGGATTTATGATGAAGGTGCCGCGGAGCGCGAGGCCCGCGTCCTCGACGTAGACTCCGAAGAGGCGCGAGACCTTGCCCGAGGCATCGGAGCCCATGAGGTACTGGACGTTCTCGAGGCTCTTCTCGTGACGCTTCCAGGCGAGGTGAACGAACTGGGTGTCGGTGCTGACGGTGATGAGCACAGCACCCATCTTCTTGAAGCGGTCCTGCTGCTCTGCCAGAGCAGCGAATTCGGTGGCTCAGACGAAGGTGAAGTCGGCGGGGTAGAAGAACAGGAGGGTCCACTTTCCCTGGGATTTGATCTCGTCGAGGCTGATGGTCCCGAAATCGTTCTTGACCGGGTCGTAGACGGCGAGCTCGAAGTTCGGGACCTGGCCTCCGAGCTGAAGAGGTTTCGATTCCAACGTCATTTTCAGCGGTCTCCTTCGGGCCCTATTGTTCGCTTTTGCCGTTCGGGGCGCAAGCCGGTAGCATCCGGCGATGCGGATCCATCACCTCGCCCTCCGGGTCACGGACCTCGAGGCCTCGCGGGAGTTCTACTGCGGACTCCTGGAGCTCCCGGAAGTGAAGCAGGATTCCTCGGGCTCGATCTGGCTTCGAGTGGGAGACGCCGTTCTGATGCTCGAACGGAACCTTCGCGGGACCGGGCCCGACGCGGGCTCGGGACACGTCCTCGCCCTCGCGGCCGACGATCTCGCGCGCTGGGAAGAGAAGCTCACCGCCGCCGGAATCCCGATCGACGACCGCACGCCGAACACGCTCTTCGCGTGCGACCCGGACGGCCACCGGGTGGCGCTGAGCGTTTATCGCTTCAGCGGCTGAGCTCCGCAACCAGCCGCTTCACCCGATCGTGGAGATCGGGCGGTGCGCCGTAGAAGACCTCTACGGTCTTGCCGTCAGGGCCGAAGACCATGAGCGTAGGCACCGCGAGCACGGGTCCGAATTTCGCCACGAGCTCGTCCTGACCCATCACCGAGTCCGCCGGCGCGCCTTCGATGTCGGCGAGCATGCTTCGGACCTTGTCCTCCTCCGAGCTCACGGCGATGCCGACCACCGCGAGCCGGTCCGGGGCGCTCCGCTCCATCTCGCCCAGGAAGCCGAGGGTGGTGCGGCAGGGTGGGCACCAGGTCGCCCAGAACTCGACCAGGACGGTCTTCCCGAGGAGGCTCTCCCGCGAGATCGTTGCGCCGGAGAGCGTCACCGCTTCGAAAGCGGGGAGCTCCGTGACGGGAAGTCGCGAATCGCTTCGGGGGACATCGACGCTTTCGATGGTCTCGCCCGCGAGTCTCCTCTGGACGAAGGTCTCGAGGTCGCGAACGAACTTGTCTCGGTTCGCGGCTTCGAGCCAGGGGACGTATCGTCCTTTGGGCGTGCCCGGCCAGTCGACGAAGTCCCAGGGATTGGCGATGAGAGCTTCATC
>DAISKN010000276.1:0-8519 GCA_036820975.1 Acidobacteriota bacterium
GGCCGCTCAGGAGCTTCTGCATCTCCCGAACCTTGTCGTTGGGGCTGGTGACCACGGGCTGCAGCACCTGGCGGCGGCCCACGGCCAGCAGCTGCCGGATCAGGGCGGCGGTGCGATGACAGGCGTTGAGGGTCCGCTCGACCCCCGGGCGCAGTCCGTCCGTCGGCTCGAGCCGATCGAGAACGAGCTCGCTGAAACCGGAGATGGCGGTGAGCAAGTCCTCGAACTGAACGGAGATTCCGCCAGCGAGTCTTGCCACGGCCTCCATTTTGGCCGCGCGAAGCAGCGCATCCCGCGAGCGCGGATCAGCCCCGTTATTCCCCTCCCTCAGCTTGGCCTCGAGCGCAATTTCGACGTCCGACCGACTGCCGTTCTCGGTCAGGGCGGAAAAAGCCGCTTCCATGGGAATGGCGGCGCCCGATCCCTGGTGACGGAAGGCGAGCTCGCCGCGCCATTCGCCGACCTGCATCACCCGTGACAGGATTTCCCGTTCGGATTTCCCGAATACCAGGTGGGAAAGGTGGACTCTCCTGGGCTCGAGCTCGTCCAGTCCCAGGACCCTGCGGCCCGTTCCGTTCACGTAGTTGAGGGCGCCGTCACGCGATACCAGCGCCATGACGGTGGAAGCATGCTCGACGAGCGCAGAAGCTCGATACCCGGGGAGCTCGAGTGCAGCTGGACCCTCCGCACTCAAACTGGATTTGCGGTACTCCATGGACACCCCCGTCCTCACGGAGCGTAGCCGAGCTCATCGCGGGGCGATACTAGGGAGTTACCCAGGCTCCAGCGCGAGAACGTTTGGCTAACATGGGAGAACCCCGTAGCCGCCCCGACGGTTGGATATCGAAGCCGCGCGGAAAAGAGGGGTCGGAAAAGTCGTGCGGATGGCCCGAGAGGCCGAGCGGCTCGAGCTCCACTCGCTGTTCCTCCTGGATCGAGTGCCGGCCCTGAGCGGGTCGACCGATCCGGTTCCGCCGTTCTCGCCCGACCCCCGTCCACTGTATTATCTGCGGGAGCGGCCGAATTTATCGCAGCACATATGGCACAGAGGTCGGTCAAGAAGAATAGCCGTACGAAGCGCGCCCCCAAGGGGAAGCCCTCCCCGCGGCGCGAGGCCGGCTCGTCGGCGAAGCGCCGGGCTTCGCTCCCTATCGTCGGCGTCGGCGCTTCCGCCGGCGGTCTCGAAGCGCTCGAGGAGCTCTTCGACCACATGCCGGCGGACACCGGGATGGCGTTCGTGGTCGTCACCCATCAGGCTCCGGGCCATACCAGCATGCTGCCCGAGCTTCTGGGAAAAGGGACCTCGATCGCGGTCGTCGAGGCGGCGGACGGAACGAAGCTCGAGCCGAACCACGTCTACGTCGGGCCGCCGGGGGGGCATCTGTCGATTCTCAACGGCACGCTCCATCGGATGGAGACCGGGATGAAAGAGGCGCCACGGCTCCCCATCGACCACTTCTTCCGTTCTCTGGCCGAGGACCAGAAGGAGCAGGCGATCGGGATCGTGCTCTCGGGGACAGGGACGGACGGCACTCTGGGACTGCAAGCCATCAAGAGCGAGTACGGAATGGCCATGGTGCAGCAGCCGCAGTCGGCGAAGTACGCCGGCATGCCCTCGAGCGCCATCGCAACGGGGCTCGCCGACTACGTGCTCCCGCCCGCGGCGATGCCGAGCCAGCTGATGGCCTACGCCAAGGGTCCGTATCTCACGGGCGCTACCGTCGCCGCGGAGCTTCCCGCGGTGCCCGAAGAGCCGATGCAGAAGATTTTCGTGCTGCTCAGAAGCCGCACCGGCCACGACTTTTCCGCCTACAAGAGCAATACCCTCCGCCGGCGCATCGAGCGGCGGATGAACCTGCATCAAATCAAGAAGCCCAACCAGTACGTCCGCTACCTGCACGAGAACCCGCACGAGGTCGACATCCTGTTCAAGGAGCTCCTGATCGGCGTGACCAGTTTCTTTCGCGATCCGGAGGCATGGGAAGCTCTGCAACCCCACCTCGAGGAGCTGGTCATGGCGCGGCCGGAGAACCACGTGGTGCGGGTCTGGGTTCCCGGCTGCGCCACCGGAGAAGAAGCCTTCAGCATGGCGATCGCTCTGCGGGAAGCGATGGACAAGACGGGGCGCCACCTCGACGTGCAGATCTTCGGCACCGATCTGGACGCGGAGGCGGTCGAAACGGCTCGAGCGGGCCAGTACCCTGACGGCATCGCGGTGGACGTCACGCCGAAGCGGCTCGAGCGGTACTTCCTGGGCGACGAAGGCACGTACCGCGTCCGCAAGGAAATCCGTGAGAGGGTCGTCTTCGCGTCCCAGAACGTGATCAAGGACCCCCCGTTCACCAAGCTCGACGTCCTCTCCTGCCGCAATCTGCTGATCTACCTCAACGCGAATCTCCAGAAGAGGCTTCTGCCGATCTTTCACTACGCCCTGAAGCCCGCCGGCCTGCTGTTTCTCGGGACCTCGGAGACCGTCGGCTCGCTCACCGACCTGTTCGAGCCGCTCGACAAGCGCTGGAAGATCTTCCAGCGCAAGGAGAGCCCCGCGGCGCTTCTCCGGCTCCCCGAGATTCCCGCCCAGCCGGCGACGGCGGGAGACGACGAGGCGCTTTCGGCGGAAGCCCGAGCGTCCGTGAAAGACGCCCGTATATCGACGGTCATCGAGAGACTGCTGCTCGCCCGGTTCGCCCCCGCGAGCGCCGTGGTGAACGCGAACGGCGACATCGTCTACATCCACGGCCGCACCGGGGTCTACCTCGAGCCCGCCCAGGGCCAGCCGCGGAACAATATCCTCGATATGGCCAGGGAAGGGCTCCAGATCGAGCTCGCGGCCGCCATCCGCGAATGCGCCGCCAAAGGGGAGGAGGTCACGCGAGACGACCTCCGGGTCAGGGCGAACGGCGGCCTCGCCCACATCAGTCTTTCCGTGGCGCGGATCCGTGAACCGGAAGCGGTCCGCGGCCTGCTCCTGGTCACGTTCCGCCCCACCCGTCCCCCCCTGCTCGAGTCCCCGAATGCGAGGCGGCCGCGGAAGAAGATCGCCGAAGACCAGCGCGTCGCGCGGCTGGAGCGCGCGATCAAATACATGAAGGAAAGCCACCAGACGACGCTCGAGGAGCTGGAAACGTCGAACGAGGAGCTCAAGTCCACCAACGAGGAGCTGGAATCGACCAACGAGGAGCTCCAGAGCACGAACGAGGAGCTGGAGACCTCGAAAGAGGAAATGCAGTCGCTCAACGAAGAGCTGACGACGGTGAACGCCGAGCTGGAATCGAAGGTGGAGGAGCTGTCGCAGGCCAACGACGACATGCAGAATCTCCTCAACAGCACCGACATCGCCACGGTGTTCCTGGACAACGACCTGAACATCAAGCGGTTCACCGAGGAAGCGAAGGCGCTGGTGACCATCCGCAAGTCGGACGTGGGACGGCCGATTTCCGAGTTGACCTCGAATCTGCTGCCGGACACGCTCGCAGCCGATTGCCGCGAAGTGCTGAAGACGCTCGTCTTCAAACAGGGCGAAGTCCGCACCCAGGACGGCAAGTGGTACTTGATGAGGATCGTGCCCTACCGGACGGCCGAGAACGTGATCGACGGCCTGGTGGTGACGTTCGTCAACATCGGGCAGGTCAAGCAGTCGGGGGAAGCAGACGAGAAGGCGCGCGCCTACTTCGAGAGCATCGTCGACACCGTGCGCGAGCCGCTGGTGGTGCTCGACCGGGAGCTCAAGGTGGTGTCCGCCAATCGCTCGTTCTATCGCGTGTTCCGGACCACCGCCCGGCAGACCGAGGGGGATTCGATCTTCGAGCTCGCCGCGGGCCGCTGGGACACTCCGAGACTCCGCAAGCTCCTGGAGGAGATTCTTCCCCAGAACGCCGCCTTCGACGACTATGAAGTGGAGGTCGAGCTTCCAAAGGCCGGGCGCCGCGTCTTCGTGCTCAACGCCCGGCGGCTCTCGCTCGAGGGCGCGGGCGAACTGGTCCTGCTGGCGCTCGAGGACATGACGAGCGCGTAGCGCTCCCGGGAAGTCAGGCGATGGCGCAAAAAAATCGGAATCCCAATCAGAAGCCGCGGAAGGCGCTCCGCGAGCGCGCCGAAGAGATGCTGCGCGTGTCCGAAGCCGACATCGCGGAGATGGCGGCCGAAGACGTGCAGCGCCTCGTCCACGAGCTGCAGATCCATCAAGTGGAGCTCGAGCTGCAGAACCAGGAGCTCCGCGAGGCCCAGGTCGAGCTCGCCCAGACGCGCGATCGCTATGCCGACCTGTACGAGTTCGCTCCCGTGGGCTACGTCACGCTGAGCCCGGACGGCCGGATTCTCGAAGCCAACCTGGGGGCGGCGCTGATGCTCGGCGTCGATCGGAGGGCTTTGCTGCGGGCCAACGTCTCGAGCTTCGTGACCCGCGGCGCTCAGGACGACTGCTACGTGCACCGAACGGAAGTCTTCTCCGGCGAGACGAAGACGACGTGCGAGCTCGAGATGCGCGAGGCGGACGGCACGCCCCTGTTCGTGAGGTGGGAGAGCATCGCCTTCGGAGCTCCGGGCGACCGCCGATGCCGAACGGCGCTCATCGACGTCACCGCCGCGAGAAAGAACCAGCTTGAGCGCGAGGAAAGCGAAGAGCGCTACCGCCGGTTGACCGACGCCTTGACCGACCACATCTACCGCGTGCGTCTTTCGGAGGGCCGGACGGTCGAGACCACCCACAGCGGGAACTGCGAGGCGATCACCGGCTATACCGCGGAAGAGCTCGCGGCCGATCCGGGGCTATGGATCGCCATGGTGCCGCCGGAGGATCGCTCCGCCGTCGAGCGGCAAACGGCCGGGATTCCCTCCGGCCGGGACGCCCCACCCCTCGAGCACCGCATCCGACGCAAGGACGGCACGATCCGCTGGGTCCTCAACACTACTTCTCTCCAACGAGACCAGAAGGGCCGTGTCGTCGCCTACGACGGTCTCTTGCGCGACATCACCCCGCGCAAACGAGCGGAGGAGGCGCTTCAGAAACTCAACGAAGAGCTGGAGTATCGCGTCGCCGAGCGAACTGCCGAATTGGCCGCTGCCAACGAAGTGCTGCGCTCGCTTTCCGCCCGTCTCATCCGGGCAGAGGAGTCCGAAAGGCGCCGCATCTCCCGAGAGCTCCACGACGACTTCAGTCAGCGTCTCGCCATGCTCTCCCTCGACATCGAGTCTCTCAAAGGGGCGGAGGGTCTCGCTCCGGAAACATCCCTGAGGCTCCAAACGATGGGAAAGGCGGTAACCGGGATCGCGGAAGATCTGCATCGGCTGGCGTACAGCCTCCATCCCTCCATCCTCGACCATCTGGGACTCTCCGCCGCGCTGCGGAGATACGCCAAGGAGCTCTCCCCCCACCAGGGGCTCGAGGTCGCCATACGGGAGCGCGGCTTTCGCAGAAAGCTCGACCCGGCGAAATCCTCGTGCCTGTACCGGATCGCGCAGGAGGCGCTCACCAACGTCGCCAGGCACTCCAGGAGCCCCCGCGCCACGCTGCGGCTCATCTGGGGCGCCCGCGCCGTCCGGCTCTCGGTGCTCGATTACGGCGAGGGCTTCGACGTGAAGAAGAAGACGGGCCGCGTCGACACCCTCGGTCTAATCAGCATGGAAGAGCGTGCCCATCTCATCGGAGGGACGCTCACCATTCAATCGGCGCCGGGTAAGGGCACGGTCATCCGAGCGACCTGTGCCCCGGCATGAGCGCCGCGGAGTCGCTAGGAGAAACCCTGGTTCACAACGGATTCATCCTGTCGTAGCATTGGACGTCCCCCCGAGGGAAGAACCCGAGGAATGAAACCCTCCGCGCGACTGCGCCTTGTGCTCGCCGACGACCATCCGGCGTTCCTGGAAGGGCTCCGGAAGATTCTGGAGCTCGAATACGACGTCCTGGCCGCGGTGACGAACGGCGAAAGCGCTCTCGCGGAGGCGGCGAGGCTGTCGCCGGACGTCGTCGTCTGCGATATCTCGATGCCGGGAAAAACGGGATTCGAAGTCGCTCTAGAGCTCAAGCGTTCGAGTCCCGTGATACGAATCGTATTCGTGACCATGCACACCGACCCGGCGTACGTCTCGGAGGCGCTCCGCATCGGCGTCACGGCGTACGTTCTCAAGACGGCGGAAGCCTCGGAGCTTCGGGATGCCATTCGGGCCGCGGCGGCCGCAGCGCCGGGTGAAATCTACCTCTCCTCGCGCCTGAGAGGAGGGTGGCCGCAGCTTTCGCCGCGGAGTGGCCGCGGAGACGTGGGTTAGGCTCGCCCCGGCAGGGGCGGGTCAGCTGCTCGAGAGCTCGCTCTTCGGCGTGAGCGCTCGCGACCCGGTCACGTTCATTCTCGTCCCGATCCTGCTCCTGGGCGTGGCCTTCGTCGCCTCGGCCGTCCCGGCGCTCGCGGCGAGCCGCATCGATCCCATCCGGGCGCTCCGCTACGAGTAGGCTCGACACTCCGCCCGCGATCCGAGTACTCGACGACAGTGTCGCCGGGCTTCAGCCGACCGTCCTCCTCCGCCGGTTCGCAGTCCTATTCCGGAAGCTTGGCGCCGAGGACGTCCAAACGTTCGATCACCGGAGGCGCGGCGAGGAGGTTCGGAGCCTGCGCCATGAGAGCTTTGGCAATGGGCCCGTTCAGGTGATTCTGCCGTCCTGTTTCATCACGAAACGCATCGAATATGGCGAACGTGGCCGGCCCGAGCCGCAGCGCGAACCACACCGGGGTCGTCGTCTCCTGGTTGGCGAGTTGGAGCCCCTGCATCAGGAACGAGGCTACCTCCTCCTCCTTGCCGGGTTTCGCTTCCAGGCGGGCAAACAAAGCGTGCATGAGCATGTCGAACCTCCTTCGAGCCGAAGAGCGGCTCGGGTCGAGCTTAGGCCTCGATGGGCCTTCTCGCTATAGGCAAGAACGCCATATTTAGTATCATTATTGCCATGTCCGTGGGATACACCGAGAACGTGCCACCGCGGCGCTTCCAGTAAATCGCGTCCGCATGGAATCGAAACCGCGTAGTCCGGACGGCGGAGGGATCGTCGATCGGTTCGATCGGAGTCGGCTCGCTCCAGACAGCCGGTCCGTGAACGTGATGTAGGGGTCGGCGGCCTGGTCCAGTCGCGCGCGCGATCCCAGCGCGTGAAAATCAGGTAGCTCCCGTCGGACGCGACCCACGGATCGCCTTCGCCGAACGCGGTCGCCGCCGAGGGTGGTTTCACGGAAGCGGAACGGTGCGACGCACGACGCCGGTTCGAGAGCGGGGAACGGCTTCCGGGCTCTAGCTCCGGACGAACGCGAGAAGGTCGCCGTTGAGCTGTTCCTTGTGCGTGTCGGCGATGCCGTGAGGCGCCCCGGGATAGACCTTCAATGTCGCCCCTCTCACGATCTTCGCCGAAGACCGGCCCGCGGCGTCGATGGGCACGATCTGGTCGTCGTCGCCGTGGAGGACGAGCGTCGGAACGTCGAACTTTCGCAGGTCTTCGGTGAAGTCCGTCTCCGAGAAGGCCTTTATACAATCGAGGGCGTTCTTGTGCCCCGACTGCATGCCCTGGCGCCAGAACGAGTCGATGATTCCCGGGGACGGCTTCGCTCCCTTCCGGTTGAAGCCGAAGAAGGGACCGCTCGCGAGGTCCCGGTAGAGCTGCGAGCGATCGGCGATGGAGGCCGCGCGAAGGCCGTCGAAGACGTCGATGGGAAGCCCGCCGGGGTTGGCTTTCGTCTTCAGCATGAGCGGAGGCACGGCGCTCACGAGGGCTGCTTTCGCCACCCGTCGTGTACCGTGACGGCCGATATAGCGGGCGACCTCGCCGCCGCCGGTGGAGAACCCGATCAAAACCGCGTTCTTCAGGTCGAGCGCCTCGATGACCGCCGCAAGGTCGTCGGCGTAGGTGTCCATATCGTTTCCGTCCCAGGGCTGGCTCGAGCGGCCGTGGCCGCGGCGGTCGTGGCCGATGCACCGGTAACCGTTCGACGCGAGGTGGAGCATCTGCGCTTCCCAGCTGTCGGCGTTGAGCGGCCACCCGTGGCTGAACACCACGGGCTGCCCCTTGCCCCAGTCCTTGTAATAGATCTGCGTTCCGTCCTTGGTGGTGATAAAGCTCATGACATTCCTTCCCTGATTGCGGGACCTCGGAAGCGGACGACGGCGGCGGCCCCGAGCGCGCCGAAGATCGCGAGCACCGCGAGCTGCGTGAGCTGGAACGGGGGCTCGGACTGCGTCGGCGCAAGCGCGGCCAGCGCCGGCACCTTCAGGAACAGCTGAACCACCAGGACGAAGACGTTCAAGTAGAGGGACAGCACGGCTCCGGCCACGAAGACCCACAGCCACGCGCCCGCGAGGCCGCGCGGGTAGCGGCCGTAGATGGCCAGCGCCAGCGCGACGAGCGACACGATCCCGACGGCATGGGACGGCAGGAATCGCTGAAACGGGAAGCCGAAGCCCGTCGCGCTGGTCGCCACCGTGCTCGCCAGAAACACCAGCGTCCAACGGTCGAGCCTTCTCCCCTTGAGCAGTCCGAAAAGGAC
>DAISKN010000277.1:0-8501 GCA_036820975.1 Acidobacteriota bacterium
TCGAGGAGGCTCCCGGTCTTGAGAACGTAAATGGCGGCGTGTCCGAAGTCGTTGTAGTGGGCGAAAGCGGCCCGGGCGAAGTGCCGCTAGAGGTCCTTCCATCCGAGAGACTCTCCGACGGCGCCGCGGACGAGCGAGACGGCGCCCGCCTCGTCTTCTTCTTCTATCGCGGCGAGGAAAGTTTCTCCGTCAAACGATCGAACGTTGTCCGAGTAGGGATAGCTCGGCTGACGGAGGGCGTCGTCGGCGACGTGATCGAGCGCCTCGGTGAGACAGACGACCTTTCGCTCGATGTCGGTCTCGTGGTCGTAGAGTGCGAGCCAGTCGGCCAGGGCGGCGTACGCGTGGGTAGTGCCGAACTCGAAGCGGTCGTAACTGAGCTCGATGGCCTTCCTCACGGCGACGACAGGGTCGAGCCCGTGGACCATCAAGCGCGAGATCTCTCTCGCGATTCGCCCGTACTGGCGTTCCTGGACGGCGCCTTCGAGTCCCCGCAGAATTTCGGACTCGATCGTCTCGAGAGGCGGATCGGTGAGATCGATCTCGACGTACCCGCCGTCGATCCGGGTCGGATAGCGGCGCACGTGGTCCTCTCCGAGGACGCAGTCGCCGGTCCCGAGGTCGAACTTCCAGTTGTGCCACCGGCAGGTGAGAAGACCCTTCTCGGGCGCGACCGATCCCTGGAGAAGAGGGTAGCCCTCGTGAGGGCAGCGGTTGTCGACGGCATGGACGGCGTCGCCGACGGAGAAGAGAGCGATTTGTCTCGTCCCCTGACGGAAGAGAGCCCGCCCCTTTTCGCGCAGCTCGCTCTCCGGAATCGCCCGAACGAAGCTCACTCGCCTCACCTCCGTAAATTGCCACGCGGCGCCTTTGGACCGGTCGAACGACTTTCTGGCGAGAAATGTTCGCTAGATCCGCCAGAGGTAATCGTTGAGGAGGTTCTCGAGCGCTTCCTGTCTTCCGCTCACCCGCTCGGGCTCGCCCACCGACTCCGCCCAGGCCTCGAGCTCGGGAAGGGTCGTCTTCCGAGCGAGAATCTTCCGCCCCATCTCCATCTCCCGAAACCCGCGATAGCGGTCGGCGAGAACCTTCGACAAGACCCCGTCCCGGATCAGCGCATCCGCGACGAGAAGGCCCCGGGCGAAGGTGTCCATTCCGCCGATGTGCGCATGGAAGAGGTCGACGGTATCGAACGAGCCCCGCCGCAGCTTGGCGTCGAAGTTGAGTCCGCCACCTCCGAGGCCTCCCTGGTTCAGAATCACCAGCATCGCCATCGTGGCCGCGTGGAGATCCGTCGGGAACTGATCGGTGTCCCAGCCGAGGTTGGGATCGCCGCGGTTGATGTCGAGGCTCCCGAGCTTTCCCGCGATCGAGGCCACCATCAGGTCGTGCTCCCAGGTGTGGGTCGCGAGCGTCGCGTGGTTGCACTCGATATTGAGGTGGAAGCGGTCGATGAGGCCAAACTCCCGGAGGAAGCCCAGAGTGGTGGCGGCGTCGAAGTCGTACTGGTGCGCCGTCGGCTCCATCGGCTTGGGCTCGATGAGAAGGGTGCCGGTGAATCCGATGCTCTTCGCGTAGTCCGAAGCCAGGTGCAGGAACGACGCCATCTGCTCCCGCTCCTGCTTGAGGTCCGTGTTGAGAAGCGTAGAGTAGCCCTCCCGTCCTCCCCAGAAAACGTACCCGTTCCCGCCGAGCTCCATCGTGGCATCGAGAGCCCGCCGCACCTGGGCGGCGGCATGGGCGAAGACCCTGGGGTCGGGATTGGTCGCGGCGCCGTGGGTGTAGCGCGGATGGCTGAAGAGGTTCGCCGTTCCCCAGAGAAGCCGCACCCCGGTCTCGCGCTGGAGTTTTCCCGCCTTCTCCACCATGCGGGGGAGGGAGGCGGCGTCCGGGGCGATGTCGCGGTCGTGGAAGCAGTAGTAGGGAACGCCGAGCTTCCGGAAGAGCTCGAACGCGGCGTCCATCGTGGACTCCGCCGCCGCCACCGGCTCGGTCTCCGTTCCCCAGGGTCGCTCGAAGCTCGCCCCGCCGAACGCGTCCGCCCCCGTGCCCTTGAGCGTGTGCCAGTAGCAGACCGCAAACTTCAGATGCTCCGCCATCGTCTTTCCCGCGACCGCGCGGCCGCGGTCGTAGTAGCGAAAGGCGAGGGGGTTCTTCGAATCGGGTCCTTCGTAGGGGATCGCCTCCCGGACTTCCGGAAAATAGGTCTTCATGATCTCGCCTCCCGCGCGACCGTCATCACCCGTTTCGGGCTCAGCAGAAACGGCGGAAGATAAGCAGGGATGTTGGAGAAGGGGAGCACTTCGGGTTTGAGCTCGATTCCGAGGACGTCCTTCATGAATCGCCGGCGCGCTTCGATCCGGCCCCAGGCTTCGGGGAACTTCAGCTGGAGCTCCCGCCTCAGAGGCTCGTCGGCGATAGCGATCCCGTCCTCGATATTCGTCGTGAAGTAGTCGGTCCCCGTCGCCGGAATGACGTCTACCTGGAACGCCATGCCCGAGCGGAGCTCGATCTTCGAGCCGGCGAAGATCGGAGAGTTCACCCACTCGTCGAGATGGATCTGGTGGCCGGGGTTCAGCTTCACCCCGAAGAACGGATCGCCGAGTCGGCGGTGGATGACTTCGTAGAGCTCACCGCCGGTGACGCCGATGCCGATGGTTCGGTACCAGTCCACGATCGCGCTGAAGTAGGGAGCGACGAGCTTTGCCACGTAGTCGCGGATCGGCTCCGGCAACCCGCTCTCGTCCCGGACCACGAAACCGGCGCGGCAGTTGAGGGCTCCCCAGACACCGTACGCGGTGGTGAAGGGGTCGCCTTCCTCGATCCGCCGGGAGCTCGGGCTCGGAAGGCCCATGCGCGCCCGAGGGCCGCTCGAGAGCATGAGATGGCAGGAGAGGGGAATGCCGTTCAGCTTCATCAGGCGGACGACCTCGTGCTCCGTCATTCCCGGCGCTAAGCCGAAGAGAACTCTGCGGACGGCGGCCGACGTGTGGGTGGCGGCGTACTCGAACCAGGCGAGCTGCTCCGCTTCGTTCAGGACCCGAAGGCCGTCCTCGGCGTTCATGAAGATCGCCGCCTCGTTCGTGACCCTTTCGGGCGCGCCCGTCATCTCGCGCAGAGCGTCGGCGAGATAGCTCGGGATCTCGAGCGTGGTCTCGGGCCTCTCGACTTCGCCGTCGATGAAGTATTTCCAGCCGACGACGCCGACCCGGCTTCCGCTCTGGATGCCTCGCGCCCGGAAGAGAGACTGCGCCGAGGGGCTGTCGCTCCTCGGCTGGGACAGCAGGCTGAAGCTCTGAAAGAGGACTTTCTCGAGATCGAGCGGGCTGATTCCGACGTAGCCCCACCCTTCGTTCCCCACCACCAGGGCCGGTTTCCTCCCGGGCGCGAGGAGAAGCATCGCCTCCTCGAACCTCGGCTCGAACCCGGTGACAAAGGCGATGTTAGCGCTGTGCTCCCGGTCGCCGTAGACGAGGAGATGATCGCAGCCGCGCTCCCGGGCCCGTTCGAGCGCCCGCTGGATTCGGGCCTGGTAAATGGCGGCCGGGATCGAAGGCTCCACCGTGGGCTCGCCGAAATCGGGGAGATCGACCTCTCGAAGAGCGACTTCGGTCATGGAGCGGAGAATATCAGCGGGGCACGACGAGAGCGAGGGCCGCTCCCGCGGGATCGCGGAAGGCTGTTAGGATATCGTCGCACGGAGGCGGTTCATGAAAAAACTCGACGTTTTCAATCACGTCTTCCCCCGGCCGTTCTACGACCTTTTCATGAAGGTGAGCCCGGCCCTCGAGGACATGGGAAAACGCGTGCGCGCGATCCCGATGCTCTACGATCTCGACGAGCGCTTCCGGATCATGGATCGCTTCGAGGACTACCATCAGGTCTTATCTCTCGCTTCCCCTCCAATCGAGGTGATGGGTCCTCCGAGCGTCGCCCTCGATCTCGCCCGCGCCGCGAACGACGGCATGGCGGAGCTCGTCCGGCTGCACCCCGAAAGGTTTCCCGCCTTCGCCGCCTCGCTCCCGATGAGCGTCCCCGACGCGGCCTGGGAGGAGCTGCGCCGGGCCGTCGACGATCTCGGGGCGCGCGCCGTGCAGATTTTCACCAACGTTTCCGGAAAACCCCTCGACCTTCCCGAGTTCGAGTCGCTCTTCGAGCTCATGGCCGGGTACGACCTTCCGATTTTCCTCCACCCCGCGCGCGGCGCGAGGTTTCCCGACTACCCCACCGAGGACAAGTCGAAATACGAGATCTGGTGGACGTTCGGCTGGCCCTACGAGACCAGCGTCGCAATGGCGCGCATCGTCTTCGCGGGTCTCTTCGATCGCTACCCGAACCTGAAGATCCTCTCTCATCACCTCGGCGCGATGGTCCCCTACTTCGAGGGACGCGTCGGACCGGGCTGGGACCAGCTCGGCACGCGCACCTCGGACGAGGATCTGACGAAGGTTCTCAAGCGTTTGAAGAAACGCCCTCTCGACTACTTCCGCATGTTCTATGGCGACACCGCGGTCTTCGGCTCCCGCGCCGCCACCGAGTGCGGACTCTCGTTCTTCGGAGTCGATAGGGTTCTCTTCGCCTCCGACGCCCCCTTCGACCCCGAGCGGGGCCCGATGTACATCCGAGAGACTCTCCGGGTCCTCGACGAGCTCGAGCTCCCCGAGGCCGACCGGCGGAAGATCTACTTCGAGAACGCCGAGAAGCTCCTCCGGCTCGGCATATAACCAGCCGCTGGGCCATCTTCCGAATTGCGGCGAGAGGCGCCTTCGAGCACCGTCTCGAGGAGCGCCCGCCCGTCGGACCCGGCGGGGATGGGCTAGGATGGCCTGCTGCAGAAGGAGAAAAGACCATGAATCGATGCCTCGCCGCCTGCCTCCTCGCTCTCGCCGCCTGCGCGCCACCCGGCCCGTCCGGCGACGAGGCTCCCCTCGTTTCCTCCGAGCGGTTGATGGAGCACGTCAAGGTGCTCTCGTCCGACGAGTATGGCGGTCGGGCTCCAGGCTCCGAGGGCGAGAACAAGACCGTCGCCTACCTTACCGGGAAGTTCCAGGAGCTAGGGCTCGCCCCCGGAAACCCCGACGGCACCTACGTGCAGAACGTGCCTCTGGTGGGGATCACCTCGACCGAGGACAGCCACGTGTTCGTCGTCGACGACGGTGGTGCGGAGGAGCTCGCGCCCGGGATCGGGTACGTGGCCTGGACCAAGCGGGTCGTCGAGGACGTCGCCGCCGAAGGGAACCTGGTTTTCGTCGGCTACGGAGTGGTGGCGCCGGAGTACGGTTGGGACGACTACAAGGACGTCGACGTGCGCGGCAAGGTGCTGGTGATGCTGGTGAACGACCCTCCCGCGGAAGGGAAGTTCGGCGACGAGGCGATGACCTATTACGGACGCTGGACGTACAAGTACGAGATTGCTTCGCAGAAGGGCGCGGCAGGCGCGTTCATCGTTCACGAGACCGAGCCCGCGGGCTATCCCTGGGAGGTCGTCACCGGAAGCTGGGCGGGGGAGCAGTTCGACCTGGTGACCGAGGACAAGAACCAGGGGAGGGTCGCGGTCGAGGGCTGGTTCTCGCTGGATGCGACCCGGTCGCTCTTCCAGCGCGCGGGGCTCGATTTCGGCGCGGAGAAAGAGAAAGCGAAGAGCGCCGATTTCCGGCCCGTGCCTCTAAGAGTCGGAGTCCGTGCGAACATCCGGAACGAGCTGCGAACGGTCGAGTCCAGAAACGTGGTGGCGCGTCTCGAGGGAACCGAGGCCGCGGACGAAGTGGTCCTCTACATGGGCCACTGGGACCATCTGGGAACGCAACAGGGTGAGGGAGACAACATATTCAACGGCGCCTACGACAACGCCACGGGAACGGCCGGGCTCATCGAGATCGCCCGCGCGTTCACTTCGCTCGACCCCAAGCCACGGCGATCGGTGTTGTTTCTCGCGGTGACCGCGGAGGAGCAGGGGCTCCTCGGCTCGCGCTTCTACGCGCAGAACCCGCTGTACCCGGTCGCGAAGACGGTCGCCGCCATCAATATGGACGGTCTCAACGTCTGGGGGCGCACCCGGGACATCACGGTCGTCGGCATGGGCCAGTCGAACCTCGACGATCTAGCGCGAAGACTCGCCGTCGGGCAGGAGCGCGTCCTCGTTCCCGATGCCGAGCCCGAGAAGGGCTACTACTACCGCTCGGACCACTTCGAGCTCGCGAAGGTCGGGATTCCCTCGTTCTACGCCGATTCCGGGATCGATTTCATCGGCAAGCCCGAGGGCTGGGGCCAGACCCAGCGCGAGCGCTACGTCGCCGAGGACTACCACAAGCCTTCGGACGAGGTGAAGGACTGGTGGGACCTTTCGGGAACGGTCGAGGACCTCGAGCTTTTCTTCGCCATGGGCCGGCACCTGGCGACCAGCGACGAATGGCCCGATTGGAGCGAGACCAGCGAGTTCCGCGCGGCCCGGGAAGCCTCCAGGGATTAGCGCGGACATTCGCCTCGCCAGACGGCGGGAAGAAGGGAAGGAAAGAAATTTTCTTCCTTGCGCCTCTACTCCTCTGCTCCTTTGCGGCTTTGCGTTCTTCCGGCTGATCCAGGTTCAGGCAACCTTTCGCGCTTCCGCCTCGTCTAATTTCTTGATTTTGTCAATAATATGCTCCATGACTCGAGAAACGCTGGGACAGCTGGAGCAACTGCTGATGCTTGCCGTCGCTCGCCTGGGGGATGAGGCTTACGGAGCCGCCATACAGAAAATGCTGGAAGAGACGACGGGACGAAGCGCGAGCATCGCTACCATCTATGTCACTCTCGTCCGACTCGAGAAGAAAGGCTACGTGCGCTCCCGCAGGGAGGGGTCGACTCCCGTCCGCGGCGGCAAGGCGAAGCGGTACTTTCGCTTGACGCCCCGAGGAGTCGAAGCGCTGAAGGAGTCCCGCGTCGCTCTCGAGAGGATGTGGCGCTCGGTCTCACGCCTCGGGGAGTTCAAGGTCCGCTGATGGCACCCGAGCTCTTTCGCCGGATCGCGGGCGCGCTCGCGCCCCGGCCGCTTCGAGAAGAGCTGCTCGAGGATTTCGATGTCGGTTACGAGGAGCGGCTCTCCACGCGCGGCCGGGCGAGCGCCCTCGGGTGGTGTCTGCGGCAGCTTCTTTCCTTCGACTGGATTCATCTCCGCCGAGAGCTTCGGGAGGAACTCATGAGCTTGTTCCTGCAGGACGTCCGCTTTGCGTTCCGGTCTCTGTGGAGGAGGCCCGGCTTCACTGCGGTCGTGGTCGCGACCCTCGGGCTCGGTATCGGGGTCAACGTCGCTCTGATGAGCGTGGTGCGCGCGGTGCTGTTGAAGCCGCTCCCCTACGGCGGCGAGGAGCGCGTCGTCTCCATCTGGAGTCAGTGGGACCGGTTCCCCAAGACCTGGGTCTCGATTCCCGAGTACCGGACCTACCGGGACACCATCGGGAGCTTCGACCAGGTCGCGCTCTATGGCACCGGCAGCGGAAACCTCACCGAGGACGAGCCGGAGCGGGTGGGGATCGCCCAGGTCACGCCGAACCTCTTCGAAGTCTTCGGAGCCGAGGCCGCGCTCGGTCGCACGTTCACTTCGGAGGAGGCGCAGATCACCCCCATGGATTCGGGCGCGGACCCCGCCGTCGTGCTCCTGTCGCACCGTCTCTGGCAGCGGCGATACGGATCCGATCCCAGGGTCGTCGGCCGTCGGATCGAGCTCGACGGGGCGCCGGTGACGGTGATCGGAGTTCTGCCCGAGGGATTCCAGCTCCCCGTGGACTTCGGCGCGTCGACCCGCACCGACCTCTACTTCCCGGGCGCGGTTCCCGAGGGCATGGAACCGATTCCGAACGGCGGTGGCAGCCATGGCTATTTCGCGGCAGCGAGACTGCGTGACGGACCTTCGGTCGAAGACGCGTCGTCCGAGGTTCTATTGTTCAACCAGCGCGCGACCAAAGACGGCACCTACTCGGAACAAATGCGGTTCCGGACCCTCTTGATCCCCGTCGCCGAGGACATCGCCGGTGGCGTGCGAAGCGCGCTCTGGATCCTCGCCGGCGCCGTCGGGTTCGTGCTCCTTATGGCCTGCGGGAACGTCGCCAATCTGCTGCTTTCCCGCGCGCAGGAACGCCGCCGGGAGATCGCTCTCCGGAGCTCGCTGGGCGCTGGATCGCTCCGGATTTTTCGGCAGCTCATGACCGAGAGCCTGGTCCTCGCGGCTCTCGGCGGGCTCCTCGCCCTCGTTCTCGCCCACCTGGGTCTCGCGGCGCTGAAGGCGCTCGAGCCGGGAAGCATTCCCCGCCTGTCCGAGGCGCGGCTGGATCTCGCGGCGCTCGGTTTCGCGCTCGCCGTCACCCTTCTGACGTCCATCCTCTTCGGTCTCGTCCCCGCCCACGCCGCGACGCGGATCCGAAGCGCCCTCTCCGAAGCCTCACGCGGGTCGAGCGGGACGCGAGGCTCCCAGCGGTTTCGATTCGTCCTTCTGGGCCTGCAGATGGCGATGGCGGTCGTTCTGG
>DAISKN010000278.1:0-8501 GCA_036820975.1 Acidobacteriota bacterium
CCGAATGGGCCGTCGACATCTTCGGGCCGCGGGGGTGGGGCCCCGCGGCACTGAGGCACTCTAAAGCCCTTCGAACCTCTCCGCGAGATCCACGAACGTCTGCACCGCGAACCCCGTCGCCCCCTCGGGAAAGTACTTCCAGGGCTTCTCGAGGATGAACGGCCCGGCGATGTCGAGGTGGACCCAGGCCGCTCCCTCGGGGACGAACTCGCGCAGGAAGAGGCCCGCGGTGATGGCGCCCGCGTACTTGCCGCCGACGTTGTTGATGTCGGCATAGGGCGTCTTCAGCATCTCCTTGTACTCCTCGACGAGCGGCAGCTCCCAGAAGGCCTCCCCATGGCGGCGGCCCGATTCGATCACCGCGGCGATGAGGGCGCGATCGTTCCCCATGATCCCGGCGACGGCGGTGCCGAGGGCGCGAACCACCGAGCCTGTCAGAGTGGCGGCATCGACGATATGAGTCGCGCCCTCCTCTCCCGCGCGGGCAAGCGCGTCCGTCAGCACCAGCCTTCCCTCGGCGTCGGTATTGTCGACCATGACCGACTTCCCGTTCTTGGCGACGAAGATGTCGCCGGGCCTCTGGGCCTCGGGGCCGGGGAAGTTCTCGGCGGCGGCGACGATTCCGGTGACGGCGACCTTGGGCTTCAGCCGGGCGATGGCGGCCATCGCATGGAGCACCGCGGCTCCCCCCGCCATATCGCCTTTCATCTCCCACATCCCCTCGGCGGGCTTGATGGAGATGCCGCCGGTATCGAAGGTGATTCCCTTTCCCACGAGAGCGAGGTGATGTTTCGTCGGCGTCTTCTTCGCCTTACGGGGTCGATAGCGGAGAACGATGAGATGAGGCGGATAGATGCTGCCTTTGCCGACGGCGATGAGCCCGCTGTAGCGCTGCTTGAGAAGATCCTTCCCGGAGACGACGGTGACGCCGAGGCCGCTTTCTTTCGCGATCTTCCTCGCGACGCCGGCGAGCACCTTGGGGTACATCCGATCTCCCGGCTCGTTGACGAGGTCCCGGGTGTGATTCACCGCTTCGCTGACGACGAGGGAACGGGAAAGGACGGGCTCGACCGACCTGCGATCCTCCTGGCGGCAAACGACGGCGAACGAGGGCTTCGGTTTCTTCTTGTCGGGGTCCTTCTTGTACTTGTCGAAGCGGTACTCGCCGAGGGCCGCGCCCTCGACGGCGCTTCCCACGAAGCCGAGGCCCGACGGGTGGTTGAGGAGGAAGGCGACCCGCGTAAGGCCGTAGTCCGCGGCGTAGGCAAGGGCGCGCGCCGCGGCGATCTTGACGTTCTCCGAGAGGTCGAATGCCTTGGAGAGCGACGTTGCGAAGACCAGGAGAGCCTTGACGTTCGCCTTCTCGTCGAAAGTCTGGAAGAGCTCGCGCCGGTACCTCTCCTGGCGGAACCCCTCCTGGGCGGCGCGGAGCGCCTGGCCGAGCGGGGAGTCATCCGCCTCGAACAGGTTGGTCTCGGAGTCGATGACGGCGACGACGAGATCGGCCTCGAGCTTCGCAGGCGACTGCGTGGACAGGGAAATCTTCATCTGCGGTTTTCCTCAGACCTCGTCCGCGTACTTTTCCTTGAGCTTCTCGACGACCGAGGGATCGGCGAGCGTCGTGGTGTCCCCGAGGGCTTTCCCCTCGGCGATGTCGCGGAGGAGCCGTCTCATGATCTTTCCCGAGCGGGTCTTCGGGAGATCGGCGGTAATGATGATGTCGTCGGGCCGGGCGATGGCGCCGATCTTCTTCACCACGTGCTGCTTCAGATCGTCGACGATGGAGAGCGACGCTTTGCGGCCTTCCTTCAGGGTGACGAATGCGGAGATCGCCTGGCCTTTCAAGTCGTGCGCGCGGCCCACGACCGCCGCCTCGGCGACGTCGGGATGGTCCACGAGGGCGCTCTCGACCTCCATGGTGCCGATGCGGTGGCCGGCGACGTTGAGCACGTCGTCGACCCGGCCGAGAATCCAGAAATAGCCGTCCTCGTCGCGCTTGGCGCCGTCTCCGGGGAAGTAGACGTCCTTCCGCCACTTGCTCCAGTACGTCGTGACGTAGCGCTCCGGGTCGCCGTAGATCCCGCGAAGCATCGCGGGCCATGGCCGCCGGATGGCGAGAAAACCGCCGCCCACCGCGATCGACTCGCCGGCGGCGTTCAAGATGTCCATGTCGATCCCGGGAAAGGGCCTGGTCGCGGAGCCCGGCTTGAGCGTGGTCACGCCCGGAAGCGGAGTGCACATGATCGCCCCGGTCTCCGTCTGCCACCAGGTGTCGACCACCGGGCAGCGCTTTCCTCCGATGTGCTCGTGGTACCACATCCAGGCTTCGGGATTGATGGGCTCGCCCACGGTGCCGAGAAGCCGGAGCGAGGAAAGGTCGTGCTTCCCGGGGTAGTCGGTTCCCCATTTCATGAAGGCGCGAATGGCGGTGGGGGCGGTGTAGAAGCAGGTGACGCCGTACCTCTCGATTACGGACCAGAATCGATCCTTGTCGGGCCAGTCGGGCGAGCCCTCGTAGAGGACCCCGGTCACTCCGAGCGAGAGCGGTCCGTAGACGATGTAGCTGTGACCGGTGACCCAGCCGATGTCGGCCGCGCACCACCAGACGTCGTCGTCCTTGAGATCGAAGACGTACTTCGTCGTCGCCGAGACTTGAGTGAGGTAGCCACCGGTGGTGTGGACGATCCCCTTGGGCTTCCCCGTGGTTCCCGACGTATAGAGGATGTAGAGCATGTCCTCGGCGTCCATGGGCTCGGGCTCGCAGTAAAGGGGCGCGTCCTCCATGAGGACGTGCCACCAGTGATCGCGTCCCTCTTCGAAGTGAATCGGAAAATCGCCGCGCCGGACCACGACGACGTTCTCGATGCTCTCCGCCCCTTCCACCGCCTCGTCGGCGAATTTCTTCAAGGGGATGATGTTTCCCCGGCGGTATCCACCGTCGGCGGTGATGACGAGCTTCGCCTGCGCGTCGTTGATGCGGTCGCGAAGCGACTCCGCGCTGAAGCCCCCGAAGACCACGCTGTGCACCGCGCCGATTCGGGTGCAGGCGAGCATCGAGATCGGAAGCTCGGGGATCATGGGGAGATAGATGGCGACGCGGTCGCCCTTCTTCACTCCGAGCTTCTTGAGGACGTTCGCGAAACGGTTCACTTCGCGGTAGAGGTCCCAGTAGGTGAGAGTGCGCCGGTCTCCCGGCTCGCCTTCCCAGATGAACGCCGCCTTGTTCCGCCGCGAAGTCTTGACGTGCCGGTCGAGGCAATTGGCGCTGACGTTGAGCTTGCCTCCGGTGAACCACTTCGCGTGGGGAGGATTCCATTCCAGGACCTTCGACCAGGGGGCGATCCAGTCGAGCTCGCCCGCCATGCGCGCCCAGAAGGCTTCGGGGTCCCGCTTAGCCTCCTGGTGCATCGATTCGTCGGCGACGTGCGCGCGCTTTCGAAATTCCTCGGTGGGCGGAAATCGTCGAACTTCTTCCAGAAGCGAACTGATCTCGGATTTCCCTCGACTTTCTCCTCCGGCGTTGCTCATCGGCACAGCTTTTCCTTTGTTTTTCGGCCCGGCAGATTCTACGACATTCGGGGATCGGGATCACCTCAATGCTGGACCGGGGAGAACGTTAGAAAACCTGACGAATGGCACAGGTCGGCGCAAAAGACTGACTTCGAAACGTTTCCCGCCAGTAACTCCCATGTCGATCGTCGGCCAGCCTTACAGCCGCACCGCGACCCTCACCCACCCGGAAGGCCAGTTCCGCCGATAACTCCAGAACACAGGTGCGGATACAGTCCCTGCTCGGGCCTTCCCTCTATCTGGCACGGAGTGTGCTGCTCTGACGGGCATAATGCGGTCGGATTTCATTCTTTTCAGGAAAGGGTCAGCAATGGGGCTTCACACAAAGACTGCAAGAATTGTCATCGCGCTCATCAGCGTCGCGCTCATCGGCGCAACCACCGCTTCCGCCGGGATCATTACGGTGGAAGACCTCTCGGCCCCCGTTTCCATCGTCGGCATCACCGGGTTCACTACGACCGGAGCCGACATGAGCGGAATGCGCGTCACGACGACTTTCGTCGGGGGAAACACGGAGACCCAGATTTGGGCGGCGTCTGGCGTGGACTCGGGGCAGGTCGCGGGGGACACGGGGGACACGGGCCCCACGCCCAACGCCTGGGTCCTCAGCCAATCAGGCGATACGTATTCTACCGCCTCCGACAACTGGACTCTCACCACGATCAACCAGGAAACCGAGATCGAGAGCATCCTGCTCGAGGGTCTCCTGGGAGGCACCCAAGGCATCGTATTCGATCGCACGTTCGGCGGAGTCGAGGGTACACCCAACTCGGCGCTCGGGTTGGACTTCAACTCGAGTCTTCCCGATCTGATGGACGTCAGGGTCGTTTACTCGAATCCGATCCAGGTCGGAGCCGATCCCGTCGTCGGCGACCTCTTCGGGTCCGTACTGATCCAGTTCGACTCCGAGAGCTTGGGCTTCGTTGGATTCAACGCGTTCGTCAACAACGGTCTGTTCACGTTCCGACAGGACACCGACACCGTCGGGCTTCCTCCTAACGGACAGGCTCCGGAGCCGGGCAGCGCGCTGCTCCTTCTGGGAGCCGGGCTCCTCGCCCTCTATCGCCGCCGTCGCGGCTAGACTCTTTCTCTTTCGAAGCCCCTCTCCCTCCAGGGAGAGGGGCTTTTTGCTTTCGGCCGGTATACTGGAGGCACCTCGCCGTGCCCGACGCCCTCCTCTACCGGCTGTTGCGCCCCTTCGCCAAGCCCCTCGCACGACTCTT
The DNA here is from genome assembly GCA_036820975.1 of Acidobacteriota bacterium. Taxonomy (GTDB): domain Bacteria; phylum Acidobacteriota; class Vicinamibacteria; order Marinacidobacterales; family SMYC01; genus DAISKN01. The sequence continues at coordinate 4,794 of DAISKN010000278.1, forward strand.
CCATCGCCGGCTCACCGTCGAGAATCCCGAGCGGGTTCCTTCGAAGGGTCCCGTCGTCTTCGCCGCGAATCACCCCAACATGCTTCTCGACGTCCTCCTCCTCGGGGCGTCGACGAACCGAACGCTGCATTTTCTGGGGAAGGCGACGCTCTTCGGGAACCCGCTTCTCGCCCTCTTCCTCCGGTCCTGCGGGGTGCTGCCGGTGCGCCGCCGGAAGGAAAGCCCGGGCCGTATGGAGGAGAACCTCGAGACCTTCGCGGCCTGCCATCGGCTGCTCGCCGAAGGAGGCGCCATCGCCATCTTCCCCGAAGGCGTCAGCCACGACCGCGAAACCGTCCTTCCGCTCAAGACCGGCTGCGCACGCATCGTCCTCGAGGCCGAAGCGAAGCACGACTTCCGCCTTTCCTCGGTCATCGTTCCCGCGGGAATCACGTTCTCGAACCGCGAGCTCTTCCGGAGCGACGCGCTCGTCGCTTTCGGCGAGCCCCTCGACCCCTCGCCCCATTTCGCCGCGTACCGGGAGGGAAAGCCTCAAGAAGCCGTCAAAGCCCTGACGCTGGAGCTCGAATCGGCGCTCCGTAGCGTCGCCCCTCACGTTCCTTCCGAGGAAGACCAGAAGCTCCTTCGTGCCCTCCGAGGTTTCTTCGCCGAGGCCGACGCCGCGACGGGAGAACGGCTCGTCGCCGACCGCGCGCTCGTCGAGGCCGTCTCCGATTTTCGCGACCGACACCCCTTCGAGTACCGCCGGCTCCGGAGGAAGCTGCTCCGGTACGGAAGAGTGCTGGACCTGCTCGAGCTCTCGCACGGCGAGATCGGCCGGACCTATCGTCTCGGGCCCGTGGTCCGCTATCTGGCCCCGCGGGTCTTGCTTGCGGTCGCCGGCCTTCCGTTCTTCGCCGCGGGAGCCCTCGTGCACTACGTGCCCTACAAGTTGCCCGCGTTCGTCTCGAGCGCGCTCGCGACTGAGCCGGTGGAGCGCGCCACCGTCAAGCTCCTCACGGGGCTCGTGACGTTCCCTCTCTTCTACGCGCTCGCGGTCCTCGTCACCGGCCAGCCGGGGCTTCTTGCGATTCTGCCGCTCCTGGGGGTCTTCTCGCTCATCTACTCCGAGGCCGTGTCGGAGCTCCTTCGCGAGGTGCGGATCTTCTTCTGGCACCAACGACGGGACCAGCGGCGGGATCGGCTGAAGCTCTGGCGGGAGGAGCTCGCCGCCGAGCTCGAGTCCCGGCGTCGGGAGTACGAGGCGGTGGAAAACCGCCCCTCCGAATGAGACCATAGATCCACACGCACAATTTCGTTCCGCGTTCTTTGGGGTCGGTCCTGATATGTCCGAAACTCCTCCGCAGAAAATCGGGAAGTACGAGATCCGCGGCCTCGTGGGAAAGGGGGCGATGGGTGTCGTCTACAACGCCGTCGATCCTGCCCTCGGCCGCGCCGTAGCCATCAAGACGCTCTCGCTCTCGGCGCTCTCGGGCTCGCCTCACGAAGCCGAGCTCAAGCTTCGCTTTCTCCGCGAGGCCCGCTCCGCGGGAATGCTGCAGCATCCCAACATCATCACCGTCCACGAGCTCTTCGAGGACGGAGGCACCGCGTACCTGGTGATGGAGCTCCTCGAAGGCGCCTCTCTCTCCTCGCTCCTCCGCCGGAAGAAGGAGCTGACGCTCGGGGAAAGGCTCTCGATTCTCGATCAGATCGCCGCCGGGCTCTCGGAAGCCCACGCGCACCGCATCATCCACCGCGACCTCAAGCCCTCGAACGTCTTCGTCCTCAAGAACGGGGTGGTGAAGGTCCTCGACTTCGGCGTCGCGAAGATGGGCGAAGGCGAGCTGACCAAAGCCGGGACGGTCTTCGGCACCGTGGAGTACATGGCGCCGGAACAGGTGCGGGGTGCGAGCGTCAACGCCCGCGCGGACATCTTCTCCCTCGGAGTCGTCTCCTACGAGGTGCTCTCGGGGCGAAACCCGTTCCGCGCGGAGACACTCGCCGCGTCGGTGTTCAAGATTCTCTCGGACAACCCGGAGAGGCTCTCCTCGGACTCCGCCGGCATTCCCGACGCCATCGACGCCATCGTCTTCCGGGCCCTCGCCAAGGCCGAGGCGGAGCGCTTCGAATCTCTGTCGGAGCTCAGGACCGCGCTCCAGAAAGCGGCCGAAGGCGCGGGCATCGTCCTCAAGGCTCCGACGCTCTCGGACAAGGACATCGTCATCAGCAGGGATACGGCCGATGCCGCCGGGGCGTCGCTCGAGCCCAGGGTCTCTCAATGGTCCCACGTCGCCGCCCAGGCCGATCTCCTGGAGGAGATCTACCAGCGCGGAGTCGCCGCCTTCAACGCCGGGAGCTTCGCGGAGTGCGTCGAGAAAATGAGCCAGGTGCTCGACGAGGTCCCGGTCCACGCGATGTCCCTCCACTTCCTGGCGATGAGCGAGGAGAACCTGAGGCGCGAGCGGCTGAGCGAGAGCGAACGCAAGGAAGCGACGACGCTCCTCACGGCGATGCGCGATGCTCACCGGAAGGGAGAGGCGGCGGCGGTCATCGAAAAGGCCAATCGGCTGTTGGCTCTCGACAAGGAATCCCTCGAGGCGCGCTGGTACCGGCGCAACGCGGAAGCGCGTCTTCGCGCGGTATCCGTCGGCGTCGGTTCCAAGGAGCGCGCGGCCGCGGGACGCTCCGGTCCAGGAACTTTGTCGCGCGAAGGCGCGAAGAGCTTCGGGTACGTCCCCGCCAAGGACTCTCGATTCCATCCCGGGCAGAAGCGCGCCGTGGAAGTCGAGGCGCCGCTCCCCGCTACGCGGGAATCCTCCGGCGGCAAAGGCCTCTGGATACTCGGAGGCGCCGGCGTCTTGTTCGTCGGACTCATCACCTGGCTGCTCTCGTCGATGGGGACCCCGAACCCCGAGGTCAAGGCGAGCCCGCCGGCCCTTCCCGGAGTGCGCACCTCGCCGTTCGAGGGCATCGACGAGGATGGGACGGTGGTCCTCCAGGTGACCCGACCCACTCCGTCATTTGCGGTGACGCAGGTCATTCCCACTTCCGTGCTCGCGGGAAACCCGACGAAGGTCGGGCTCTTCGGCGAAGGCTTCTCCGACAGTCTCGTCGTCGTTCCCGGCCCGGGCGCCTCCGTCCTCTCCGTCGACGTCCAGAACGAGGGTCTCATGGAAGTCGAGATTCTCGCGGAGCGGGAAGGCGAGATCCTCGTTATGGTGACGAACCCACAGGGGCACAGAGAAACGGTCCGCATTCAGGTGGAACTCCAGTGATCTGTTTCGAAACGGTGCTCCTGAAAACCCGCGAAAAAACCGCTGCGGGCGGTCAAATTCCCGCGAATGCGACACTTCTAGCCGCCGAGTTCCTCTGGCACGGTTGTTGCTTTGACAAGGAACCCGAGTTCCCATAAACTCACAAAAAATAATCGCTTCTCAAGCTTCGAACTTCCTATTGAAGCGTTCTTATGTCGAACGGCACCTGGATTCCTGAAGTCGTGTCTCGCGTCGACTCCGAAGGGCTCGACTACTATCCGCCGGAGACCGAGACCCACCTGCGGGACTATTGGTACATCGTCCTCAAGCGGCGATGGCTCATTCTCGCCGTACTGACGGTCGTCCTCGGCTGGTTCACGGTCCGCACCCTGATGCAGACGCCGATGTACTCGGCGTCCACCAGCCCCATCCGCACTTGCTCGGCCACCAGCGAGTGATCGGTGGTGATGGG
>DAISKN010000279.1:0-8495 GCA_036820975.1 Acidobacteriota bacterium
AGATGACGATGGAGGAGGTGCAGGCGGTCGTGGACGAAGCCCACCGCCATGAGTTGCCTGTCGTCTCCCACGCCCACCGTCCCGAGGAGATCCGCCGGGGCATCGCCGCCGGCGTCGACGGCTTCGAGCACACCGGGCTCGGCACAATGCCCGAGTATCCGGAGGACGTTTTCGCGCTGATGGCGGGCCGCGCCAATACCCTGTACTGGACTCCCACGATCACCCCGCTCCTCCTGTACGAGTACACCCGGGACGAGAACCCGGAGAGGCTCGACGACCCACGCTGGCGCGAGGGTCTTCCGGACCACGTCACCGAGGATATCCGCGCTTCGCTCGACGACGTCCAAAGGCTCGATTATTTCCGGCTGATTCCGCTGAGGCATCCGACTCTCGCGAGGAAATTTCAGCAGCTCCGGGAGTCCGGCGTCGTGCTCCTGATCGGGACCGATAGCGGGGTCCCACTGACGTTTCACAGCGACTCCACCTGGCGCGAGCTCGACTACTGGGTGCGGGTTTTCGGGGTTCCGCCGATGGACGCCATCCGCGCCGCCACCTACTGGCCCGCGGTGCATCTGAAGGTCGATCGCGACGTCGGAACCGTCGCCGAGGGCAAGTTCGCGGACATCATCGCCGTCCGGGGCGACGTTCTCACCTATATCGACCGCCTCCAGGACGTGGGGATGGTGATCCGGCGCGGCGTTCGCTACAAGTGATCGCCGTGCCCTCAGGGAGGTACGTTCGTCTCTCGCTCAGAGTGCTTGCTGTCATCATACGGAAATGCTCGCGCGAGCTCCTCGGCTCAACGGGTTCTTCGCGACCGCGGTTTCGCCGGACCCACGAGCACCCTTATGGGTCCCGTCGACCGTCGATTTCGAGCGCATCCTCGAGTACATAGGGAAAATTCTCGACTAAGGTCTTTCCCGCAGTTTACCCGCTGAATAGCCGTATTGAGCGGATGGAGACATCCTTCTAAAATCGCCCTCGATCTCTCCGGCCCGGCTCGCTTCCTTGGGGGGCGTTGGAAGCCCATCGGGCCCGTGTTTGCCTCGGTGGCCGATTGACCGGTCCGACCGTTCGTACAAAGGAGCATTTCAATGCGAGATTCAACCAGGCGACGGTTCTCGGCGGGATTGGGCCTGGTGCCCTTGTCGCTGACGCTCCTGGGCGTGGCCTTCGCCCAGCAAGCCGAAAAGAAGACCAGCTACGCGCCAGTGGACATCCACGAGGACTTCGCTTCGATCTTGGCCCGGATGAGCGCTGCGAAGGCGGAGATCATGAGTCGGCAGAGAGCGCTCCTCGAACAGCGGTACGACCTGGCGGATCGTCCGGTCTCCGGCGTCACGATGTCGCGCGGAAAGACGGTCCAGGAAGGGGTGAGGGTCAAACTGCCGTCAGGGACGACCTGGGAGCGGCTCGCGGCGATGACCCCGGACCAGATACGGGAGCAGGATATGTGGCCCGCAGGGTTCTATCCGTTACCGCACCCGAATCATGCCGAGGGAGGCATGGTGTTCCCGAAATTCCATATCGAGGAGATCAAGACGCAGGAGCAGAGGGATCTCACGCGCTTCGACCTCGACTTCGACCTCCCCGACCACTTGCTCCCCGAGTTTCCGCCTCCGATCTATCTTACGACGCGACCGGACTTGGCTGACGTCTCTCAGGGCAAGTTGGTTACAATCGAGAACTTCTACGAGCTCTTCGACGGGATCCTGAACCCGAAGCAGATCGAGGGCCTGCGGCTTCTCCTCACCCCGTTTCCGCAGCAGCAGTTCAACCAGACGGAGGACCGCCGCACGGAACGCCCGAGCCGCGGGGTCACGTGCTTCGAGTGTCATGTCAACGGTCACACGAACGCTTCCACCCACCTCGTCGGGGACATTCGGCCGCAGGAGTTCCGGCACCGAATCGACACGCCGAGCCTCCGCGGAGTGAACATCCAGCGGCTGTTCGGCTCTCAGCGAGCGCTCAAGAGTGTAGAAGACTTCACCGAGTTCGAGCAGCGTGCTGCGTATTTCGATGGCGACCCCGTCATTGCCACCAAGAAGGGCGTCAATGTGCTCGATCGCGGGAGCCAGGTGCATTTCATGGCGGAGTTCCAGGCGCTCCTGGACTTTCCGCCTGCCCCCAAGCTGGGAATCGACGGGAAGCTCGACCCGACCAAGGCGAGCGAATCGGAGATGAGGGGCCAGGCGTTGTTTCTCGGTAAGGCGCAGTGCGCGACCTGCCACGTCCCGCCGTACTACACGGATAACCTGATGCACAATCTGAAAACGGAGCGCTTCTTCGAGCCGCGGATGATCAACGGCCGCATGGCGAACCAAGACGGGCCCATCAAGACCTTCCCCCTTCGCGGCGTAAAGGATTCACCCACGTACCTTCACGATGGGCGCCTCCTGACTCTCGAGGATACGGTCGAGTTCTTCAACCTGGTGCTGGGAACGAAGCTGACCGAACCCGAAAAGAAGGATCTCGTGGCCTTCATGCGCGCGTTATGAGGTTGGCACTCCAGACGCTTGGCTCAGGCTGCCTCCGGCTTTGGTTCGATTCGTGACGGAAGCCACAGCCAATCCCCACGACCCAACTTAACATCCAAGCTCGACGCCGGAGCGAACGGAGGCATTGTGCGAATACCCAGGACCGTACTACTCGCCCTGGCGTGGGGGCTCGGATCACAGACTGAAGCCGCGGCCCAGTCCTGCCCGGCGATCGAGCTTGGGCCGGCTCTCGCCGGCGGTCTCTCGAGCCCGCTCTTCGTGACCCACGCCGACGACGGAACCAACCGCCTGTTCATCGTGGAGCAGGGCGGAACGATCGAGTTGCTTCGACCAGGCGCGTCCTCAACCACGGCGTTCCTGACCCTGCCGAGCTCCAAAGTTCTCTCCGGCGGGGAACGCGGTCTCTTGGGACTCGCGTTCCACCCCGACTTCGAATCGAACCGCCGGTTCTTCGTCTACTATACGCGGCAGCCGGACGGCGCCAGCGTCGTCGCGGAGTACAAAGCCTCGGCGAGCAATCCCGACGTCGCCGATCCGACGCCGACCACCGCGACCGAGACCGTGCTCTTGACGATCGCCCAGCCGTTCTCCAACCACAACGGCGGCATGATGGCGTTCGACACCAATGGCTACCTCTTTATCGCGTCCGGCGACGGAGGGAGCGGCAACGATCCGGGCAACCGCGCGCAGGACGTGAACTCTCTGCTCGGAAAGGTCCTGCGCATCGATGTGGACACTCCCAACGGCTCGGTGCCGTACTCTTCCCCCCCCGATAATCCTTACTGGGGCGCTACGCCCGGAGCCGACGAAATCTACGCCATCGGAATGCGCAATACCTGGCGGATGTCGTTCGACCGGCTGACAGGTCAGCTGCTGGCGGGAGACGTGGGCCAGGGGCAGCGCGAGGAGGTGGACATCGTCACGCTCGGCGGCAACTACGGGTGGCGCGTCATGGAGGGCACGCGCTGCAACATCACCGGCGACGCGCGGCCTTGCGGCTCGCCGGCGTTCACCCCGCCCGCCTTCGAGTACAGCCATTCGGGGGGCCGCTGCTCCGTAACCGGAGGCTATGTCTATCGCGGCACGGCGGGTGCGCTTCCCGACGGGACCTACGTCTACGGCGATTTCTGCACCGGCGAGGTCTTCGGCACCGACGTTGCCGACCTCCCCCTGGACCCGGCCAGCCTGCCGGCCGCGCCGACCCTGCTTCTCGACACGCCGCTGTCCCTCGCCTCTTTCGGCGAGGACGAGGCGGGAGAGCACTACGCCGTGGGACTCTCCGGTCAGGTACATCGGCTGCTCGCCTCGGTGCGGATCGCTCCTGTCTCCGCGGCGTTCGACGCCGGCGGCGGCAGCGGCACGGTATCTGTCACTTCGCCGAGCGGCTGCTCTGCCTGGACGGCTGCGAGCGACGACCCCTGGATCACGATTACCTCGGGAGAAGGCGGCACGGGAAACGGAGCCGTCGCGTACGGGGTCGCGGCGAATCCGGATGTGCGGCCGCGCACGGGTACGATGACCGTCGCGGGCCGGACCTTTACCGTCGATCAAGGCGCCAGCTCGTCGCCGCTGCTGTCCATCGACGATGTCCGGGTGACCGAGGGTTCGGGCAGCGCGGTCGCGACTTTCGCGGTCACGCTCTCCGGGGCGAGTTCGGACACCATCTCGGTTGGATACGCCACGGCGAACGGAACCGCGACGCGCGCCGACTACGCCGCGAAGGGGCTTACCACCCTGGTTTTCGAGCCCGGTGAGACGTCCATGCCCGTGACCGTCAAGATCAAGAGCGACGGCCTGGACGAGAACGACGAGACTTTCCTGGTACTGCTTTCGGGCGCGACGAAAGCAACCATCGCGGACGCCGAGGGTGTGGGCACCATCGTCGACGACGACCCGCAGCCATCGATCTCCATCGCGAGCACGAGCTTCGCCGAGGGCTCGGCCGTCCAGTCCGTGTTCCTCACGGTCACCCTGAGCGCCCGGAGCGGTAAAGTGGTCACGGTAGACTACGCGACCGGTCCGGGCACGGCGACGGCGGGCACGGAGTACAGGCCGAAGAGCGGAACGCTGACCTTCCTTCCCGGCCGGACGACGAAGAAGATCTCGCTCTGGACCAAAGGCGACCTCCTGGACGAGCCGGACGAGACGTTTTTCGTGAACCTTCAGGGGGTCGTGAACGCCACCATTGCGATAGGGCAGGCGAGGGTCACGATCCAGGACGACGACCCGCCGGCCGCGACGCAATGACGGGCGCGCGACTCGGAGCTGCAGTCCCAAAGGCAGGGCCCAGAACCGGGAGCACGGGCGGGCATTTGCCGACTCGCTGGCCCGCGGGATATGAAGAGCGCGTGGAGTAGAAATCGGGAAGGTACTCTCCCCGATCGGCGAGGAATCGAGCCCACTATTAGGGACTCGGCATCCGTCTGGAGCAACGAAACCAGAGACAGGAAGGAGAGCCTCATGAAAAAAACCGGCGTGTCCCGGCGGAAGTTTCTCGAGGCGTCCATGGTGACGTTGGGCGCGTCTCCCGTGGCGAGAGCCCGGGAGCCGCAACCAGCGGAGGCGGCGCAGGATGCGCCGGCCCTCCGTCTCGTTGCCCAGGTTCCGATTCCGAAACAGTCGGGACGCGCGATATTCGTCTCTCGAGACCAGCGAGTGAAGGTCATCACTCCGAGAGGAAAGCAGGTAGGAGACTTCTTCGCCTTGAAGCGCGAGGATCCGCACGAGTACACCAGTCCGGCCAATACCCGGGGGCGGAACCGCTGCATCTACCCCGAATTGGGGAAGCCGTTCCTGAGCAACCGTTTCAATCCGCTCCTGGTGCTCGAACAAGACACCGTCGGCGTCCACGACCTTCTCTACGCAGCGTGCGACGACTGGATGTATCGATCGCGAGGAGAGATGAACCATCCCAACTGCCGCGACAACTTCAACGCGGCGCTTCGCGAAATCGACTTCCAACCCGGAGGCCAGCCCGACCCTCACAACCTCTTCCAGAACTCGCCGGTGATCGATCTCGAAGGACACCTCGAGATACGGGAATCGCCCGCGAAGCCAGGAGACTACGTCGTTCTTCGGGCGCTCGAGGACCTCGTGGTGGTGGTCACGGCCTGCTCGGTCGACCGCGGAGTTCTCAATGGCGGCGAGCCGAAGGAGCTGTTGCTGGAAGTCCACGAATAGAACCTGCCGCACCCGAATCGACGAAGCGGTCGGGTTAATCTGGAGCGCGCAGCCGGCATCGGCGCTGCCCCTCGTCGCAGAAAGCCGTCCATCGCTCGAGATTCGCGCACTCGGGCATCGAGCACTCGCCGCACCCGGCGAACTCCGCCTCCAGGGCCCGGGCACGGCGGGAAAGATCGTCGAGATCGCTTCCCTCCGCGAGAGCGGTGAAGCATTGGAAATCGCCGAGGCACCCGTTTTCGACCACCTTCCCGAGGTCCACGACGACGCACCTCTGTCCGGGGTCGCACGCCGCGAACTCGGCCACCAGGGCCTTGGCCCGCGACTTGATGTCGTCGCAGTCGTCGCTCGAGGAACAACCGAGGACGAGGAAGGAAAAGAGCGCCAGTGCGTGGACTCCGGTCATGGACTCACCTCCAGAGAGAAGGGAGGGCGCTCCCCGCGAACGCCCTCCCGCCCTGCCGATTCGGTCTTCCGCGACTCCCGCGAGGCCGCATCGAGGTCGAGTCGATGGTACCTCACGTCGAACGTCGCCCCGGGAGGCTACGGCTGAATCAGAATCGGAGCGCCCAGGGCATTGTTGGACTCGACCGATTCCGGCACCGACAGCAGGTCGTCGGCGATGGCGCACAGCGTTTTGTTGCCGAGAGTAGCCGCAACGGGAATGGTCACCGGTGTCTTCTGGTTGTTCGTCGCACCCACCGCCAGGCTCGCGACGTTCCGCGATGCCCGGAAGGTGACGCCGACGACGCAGCGCGTATCATCGGACAGGTAGAAGCCGATCCGGAACGCACCCGCCGCCAGCAGACCGTTGTTCTTGACGACGCTCCGGACCTTGAAGGTGCTTCCGGGCGAGCCGGTAGGCGGCACCACGAAGGTCGTGAGCACCAGGTCGGGCTTCGCGACGATCGCGATTGCGTCGAACCGGGTGTTGTTGTTCTCGTTCGATTCGGCTTGAGCGAGCTGATCGTCCGCGTAAGCGCAGATGAACTTCGGACCGAGGGAAGTCCCCGGCGGAATGGTCATCGCCGTGGTCACCGCGTGATTGGTGAGGGGCGCCAGCGAGGGAATCACACGGCTGGTCAGGAAGGTATCGGTGGTGGTGCAGACGTTGTCGTTCGAAAGGTAGAAGCCCACGCGGAAGCTTCCCGCGGCCAGCGACCCCGCGTTGCGCACGGTGTTGGCGACGCTGATCGATTGGCCGGGAACCGCGTCCACCGGAGCATCGAGCGCGGTGACCCTCAAGTCCTTCCGGGCGAAGCTGACGTTCAGGCTGTACTTGTTGCAGCTCCCCGCGCCGTTTCCGAAGACGCGGACGTAGTAGGTCCCCGCCGCGGTGATGTCGAAGTTGATCGATTCGCTGTTGCCCGTCCCCGCGGAGCTGGCGACCACCGCGCCCACCGAGTCCTGGAGCTGGAGGTCGATGTTCCCGAGAGAGTGAGTGAACGCCGTGCTGATGCTTACTCGCCCGGCGCCGGGTGCGGAAAAGCGGTAGAAGTCGTTCTCGAAGTCGGCGTCGATGCTGAGGTTGCCGTTCACGAACGGAAGGGCGATTATCGGCGCCGCGGGACGACTGTCATTGGGCTCGAGCGTATCCTCCCGCAGCGTGATGTTCAGCGGTGTGGGAAGCGCGCTCGAGCCGCTGAACGGAACCCCGTTGGTGAAGAGGACCGCGTTGTTTCCCTCGAACCTTTCGCTGTAGGCGGCGTTGTCGTCGATGATTCCGCCGATGTAGCGGGTGCCGCAGTCGCTGACCGTGGGGATGACCGCACTCCAGTTGAAAGTGCTGAAGGTGAAGGTGCCGAACGATCCCCAGCTTCCGGTGTTGAGGAGCGTGTCCCCGGTGGAAATGACGGAGTTGGTCGAGAGGTACACTCCGAACCGGAGCGCTCCAAAGGACAGCGTTCCCCGATTCTCGACGGTGATGTTGTTGAGGTTGATGGTCTGACCTTCCCTCAGGTTGAGAGGGCTCATGCTCATCCACTGAGGCGAGGTGCCGTTGTGCCATTTGTTGTACATCACGATGTCGCGCTCGCTCACGTGCGCGGCGTTCTGGCGCACACCCACCTTGTCGTCCATGTAGAGCACTTCGTTCCTCAAGTACTTGCTGGTCCCGCTGTTCTGCATGGAGAGGAAGCCGTTGTAGTGCCCGAGGCCACGGACGTGGCCGAGCTCGTGGAGCGCCGTCGACTGGAACCACTCGTCGTCGTCGGGGCCGAGGACCCAGGGACGATTCACGTCGAAGATGACGTCGCACTCGTCGTAGCGACCGCTGAAGAAGCCGGTCCAGCACACGGTCCAGGCGAGAGCGCCGGAGAACGAGAGGCCGTACTCACCGCTGAGGCCCGCCTCGTCGAGAAAGCCGATGGTGTTGTCGCCGTCGTTCGCGCCGAAGCTGAACTCGGGGCTCGAGCTGACGCGGAACGCATGAGAGTTATCGGTCGTGTCCACCTCGTTCCATTCCGACATCTGGAACTCGGCGTTGTCTCCCCAAGGGGAGGCCGGCAGGAGGACGTTGTCCATCACGATGTTGTCTCCATCGGGCCAGAAGTTATTGACGAGGAAGGCCATGCCGGCGACGGTGTTCAGGACCACGCCGAGAAGGATCAGAGACACGATTCGAGCGGATCTCGTCTTCCGGTTCATCGTCCCACCCCCTGCGCGGCGGCTACGGCTTGACGGAAGCCCTGAAGGGACATCGGCAGCTCCGTGGACTGCCAGTAACTCAGTACCTCGGGGCTCGTCTCGGCGACGGCGAATCCCGCCTGCGCTCCCTTTTCAGGAACCGGAGCCGCTCCCAGCTGCGGTACGGCTCTC